>CBFCZM010000443.1:0-1612 GCA_965602565.1 uncultured Anaerolineae bacterium | reverse complement strand
CACGATGCTTTCCTTCAGACCCGCAATGATGCTCAGATCCGGGCGGGCTCGCTGATTGCCCTGCAGATTGCGGCCGGTAGGCGGCTTCTCGCAGGACCGCACCCCTCAGGAGACACGGCAGATGCTCTCACCGTGCCTGCTCAGCCCGGGGCGGCTGCCGTCATACGTCCTGCATCTCTCTTCAATGAGGGTGCTGTCCGCGCGTTTGCCTCCGGCGACGTCACGGTGTGCTTCGGGCCCGACTTCGAGATCTATCGAGGGCGACGCCTGCCCAGGATCCCCAATGGTGATCTGCTGATGATGAGCCGGGTGATGGAGATAGAGGGGGAGCCTTGGATCGTGGCACCGCCCGCCACACTACAAAGTGAGTTTGACGTACCGGCAGACGCCTGGTTCTACGAGGGCCCCGCGTACCCGGGGCTGCCGCCCAACATCGTGTTGATGGAGATGGCGCTGCAGCCGTGCGGCTTTCTGTCGGCCTACCTGCGATCGCCGTTCTTGGAGCCGGATGCCGATCTGTACTTCCGCAATCTGGACGGGCGCGGGCGGGTTCTGGCTGACCTGGATCTGCGCGGCAAGACCGTGCGCGACGAGGTGCAGCTGCTCTCGTCGACCCGCGGCCAGGGCGCAATCATCCAGACATACGCGTTCATGCTGTCGTGCGAGGGCAAGGCCTTCTACGAAGGATGGTCTTCTTTCGGATTCTTCCCCAAGAAGTCGCTGGCTCAGCAGCCCGGGTTGGGGCCGCCCGCCTCGGCGCCGGATGGCGCGGTGCCTGCCGGCGCAATGCCGGCCACGCACCTGTCGCTGGATCGCAGGGCGGTGCCGGCACAGCTCCAGCAGGTCACAGAGGTGCGGATATCCGAACTTGCGGACCAGAGCCGGTACGCCAACCTCTCTACTCAGGGGCGGGTTTCGCCATCGGACTGGTTCTTCCAGGCCCACTTCTACCAGGACCCGGTGATGCCGGGGTCCCTGGGTGTCGAGACTGTATTCCAGGCTATGGTAGAATATGCGCGGTGGCGGTACCCGCAGTTCTCTAGTGGTGTCACGCGCTCAGTGGTGGACCACGAGATGGTGTGGAAGTACCGCGGCCAGATCACGCCGGAGGATCGGCAATGGCGAGTGGCGGTGCAGCTCACGGATGTGCGTGTCGATCCTGCGGGTGTGACCTTGTTGGGTGATGCCAGTGTGTGGAAGGATGACATTCGGATCTATCAGATTGACGGCGTGGCCGTCAGGGTTGCGCAGCAGTGGAATTGCGCGTGTGACAGCCTATGATAGATTTCGATAGCCGGGGGAAGAGCCGTCTTGGTATGCGGGGGTTGAGCTGGCAAGGCCTTGCTGCGTCCATTGCCCATGAGCCTGATGATGCGCTAGCCTGCCTCAGGCGAGTGGATGCCCCCTGCTATGTGGTTCAGAACGAACATGGCGTGGGTGTGACGAACGCCGGGGAGCTTGTCGCAGCAGGCAACGGTGGCCTGCCGGTTATGGCTGTCGGGGATGCTGTGGCACGACATTCCCTTGGAGATCCGGCCTTCCTGGCGACCTACGGGCTTGAGGCCGCCTACATGGGAGGCTCGATGGCCAATGGCATCAGCAGCGAGGAGAT
>CBFCZM010000442.1:0-1652 GCA_965602565.1 uncultured Anaerolineae bacterium | reverse complement strand
CACCAGAACACGTGAATCGAAAGACTTCGCCCGGCATCTTGGTGATTCCCAGCGGCATGCAACCGGTAACGCCTTCTACGGCGGTTTGGAAGGGAGGAGGCTGTATCGTCGCAGGTGGTGCCCCATGTAGTTGGGCCTGATGGCACCCCCGGCAGCCGTGACCGCGATTCCTGTATGAGTATACAGCACGGACTTGAGGAAGGCAAAGGCGGTACACAGACGATAGTGTACTGTCCAGCGCCTAGGTACAGCCCACGATTCTGCACCACGTGACCAGACGTATTCCGACCACTTCACGCGATCGGCAAAGGAACTCGCGTTCAGTCCCAGCACGAACGGCTTCGACGCTGGGTGTGCCCGCCCGACTTCCCAAGTGGTTGCCGGGGAACAGCACAAGCACGGGCCTGGCATTGGCGCGCGACCTCAGACACTACATCCGGGCTGGGCGCCTGACAAGCCCTGCTGTGGACGGCCGGACGTGATGATCCACCGTCCGATGACGTGCGTGGGCTAGGCCTAGGGAATCGAGCGCCCCCTTGGAGCACTGCCGGTGGACCTCAATGGCCCCGCGATATGTGTTAAGCCCCACTTGCCCTCAGAGCTGAACCGGTTCTTACTCACGTCTTTACCGTTTCTTTACAGGTGCGCTGTACGATGTGAGAAACCTGGAAGAAAGGAACCGGAACGTGAGCTTGCAGCACTTGCTGGACATCGTAGCGACGATCCAAACCCCATCCAATGGCGACGCCGGCAGCACAGCGCGGCTGGATCGGCTCCTGGCCCGTTTTGACCCCGTATGTTTGCATGGAATGGAGAGCGTGGCGCTGCTCGACCGCACTGACACCAAGATGCTACTGACCCTCGATCAGCTGTGCAACGCGCTGCACCATCTAGGCGATCACTACCGAGTGCTCGAGATCGTAGGACGGCGCCAGCACCACTACCAGACACTCTATTTCGACACGCCGGATCTCGACTTCTACCATCAGCACCACAACGGACGGCGGAATCGCTACAAGGTCCGTGAACGTGCCTACGTCGATAGCGACCGGACCTTCGTCGAGGTCAAGCACAAGACTCGGAGCGACCGCACCATCAAGCATCGGCGTCCCGTGCCAGAGCTGACAACCGAGTTCGGCGCACACGCTGCGGCCTTCATCCAGACGCACTCCCCGCTTGGAGAGGAGATGCTGATGCCCACGCTCTGGAACGATTTCCTGCGCATCACACTGGCGAGCTCCCGCTGTGTGGAACGGGTCACCCTGGATGTGAGTCTGCGCTTCCGACGGGACGGGACGTGGGTCGCCCTTCCCGGCGTCGCCATCGCGGAGGTCAAGCAGGCACGTTTCTCGTATGATTCCAGCTTCCTCCATGAGATGCGGTATCTGGGGGTGCGTCCGACCGGCTTCAGCAAGTACTGCACAGGGATCTCCCTGCTCTATCCCGATGTCAAGCACAACAACTTCAAGCCGCGAATGCTACACCTGGCGCGTCTATTGCAGGTCGATCAAAGGATCTAGCGACCTGAAGAGATCTTCATAACTCAAATCCGATCAGCCCGTTTTGGTCTGCTAACCGATTCTGAGGAGGCACTGATGAGCAATCTGACCCCATTCTTGTTAGGTTTCGGCTTCAATCTGGCGATGACGGCG
>CBFCZM010000441.1:0-1658 GCA_965602565.1 uncultured Anaerolineae bacterium | reverse complement strand
CGGGCATTGTGCTGGACTCCTCATGGAGGCCGCTCAGCACGATGCGCCCACCGCGGACCGTCGCTGCAACGCACTGCGCCCGGGTCACAGCCTTGCCCACCGCATCCATGGAAACGGCCACGCCCTCACCGCCGGTGGCGTCGAGAACGTAGGAGACCACATCGATCTCCCGGGGATTCAGGATCACGGCGCCCCACGCATCCGTGTTGGCCAGTCGTGCGGGATTCGTGTCGGCAACGAAGACCTGGGCTGCCCCACGGTGGCGCAGTACTTGCAGGGTCAGCAGCCCGATGGCGCCGGCCCCCACGACGAGAATATCGCGTCCCCGGATGTCCCCCATCAAGGAGACCGCGCGGACAGCGCAAGCTGTAGGCTCACTCAACGCGCCTATCCGCAGACTCATATCCGGCGGGAGCGGGAAGACCATGTGTGCCGGCGCCGCGACGAATTGGGCGAAGGCCCCGGGCCGGCTGGCCCCGATCAGTTGACGATTTGGGCAAAGGTGCTGCTGCCCGGCCCGGCATTGAGAGCACGTACCGTCGTAGATCATCGGATCCACAGTCACGCGGGCGCCCACGGCGAGAGCTGCAGTGCCGGTCGCCATCGCCGGTTCGAGGGCGACGATCTCTCCCGAGAACTCGTGTCCCATCACCAGGGGCGGCTTCCGCAGCGCGTTGTGGCCCAGATAGCCGCTCAACTCCGAGCCACAGATGCCGCAATAGACGACCTCAATCAGGACCTCATCCGCCGCCGGCACCGGACGTGGCACTTGCTGCACAACGGCCTCACTGGGTCCCGTCCACACCAATGCGTTCATCGCAACGCTGCCTCGTGACTCTGACATGGGCACCTCCGTTTGAGCAGATTATGGGAAGCTTCATGTCCAATGTCAAGCCCGCTGCGATTCAGCGAGACGCTCAACAGCAAAGACCGGGGACTATTCCCCGGTCTTTGGCGCAACAGGCTAGAGGCGGACACTCACGGTACAATACCAACCACACTACCCGTGGCATTGGTGTGAAGCTCGTAGCTTTGTCCGTTCACGTCGACCATGATACGGTAGCCAGGCGTGATGACCTGGGCGCACATCTGGCCGGGCTCATGGATACCTATACAAGCATCCGACCAGTCCACGGCCTCCACCGAGATCACGCGGATCGCGTCCTCGCTGATGGACAGATGCGCGGCAAAGCGCGTCCTTGCGCTAGCCACCGCCGGCATATGATCGTAGGCTTCCTCAAGTGGTGGAGCAGCGATCTCTGGCTTGGCAGTCTCCACTATGTGCGCCAGCACCGGCAGTACGGTATCCAGCGCCTCCGCCGTCGGCGCGATCGCGTAGAAGTCATAGCCGGTTCGTTGGTCATCCGTCGTCACAACAATCAGAACGTGCATCTCAACGGATGCCACGTCCGCTTTGGCATCATCTCCCTGCGGCGTCACCCCATAGACTTCCAGCGTGTATTGCCGGCCGGCGCCCAGCGGCGTCGCAACAGCATCACTATCCAGGACCTGCGCGTTCTCTGGCAGCAGAACGGCCTCGGCTTCCTCCGGTGGGGCAAGGTCGGCGCGGCTCACGCCGACACGGCGCGCATCGCCCGACACGGGTGCCCACACGGCCCCCTCTCCCTCGGATACCCAGATCTCTGGAATCTCAACCT
>CBFCZM010000440.1:0-1664 GCA_965602565.1 uncultured Anaerolineae bacterium | reverse complement strand
GTAGAGCCCGATTCTGACGCCGCTCTTGCGCAACAGCGAGAAGAGCTGCCGCCAATAGTCCTCACCCATCTCGGCAATATCGTAGGAAAGTGAGGCCTGGGTCACGCCGCCGGCCGCCAGGCGCCTCAGCTCGTCGACAACAGCCTGCGGCGAGCGCGGCACGATCCCGTCCCGCCCGGCAAGCACCTTATGTGCGCTCTTACAGCCACCGCAGTAGGAGCACTCGTACTTGCAGCCCCGGGCCGTGGTCACCCACCTTCCCAGGAACGGATCCGTCTTGAGAGCGGCGCGTGCCTTGGGCAAATCGGTGACCAGATATTCGTGGACGAAGTACTCCCTGCTATGGTCCAGGAAGCTCAGGTCTGCGAAGTCGAGGCGATCAAGATCCTCGGTAGTGGCACAATAGCCGATAGGGTTCTCGACCACTTCATCGCCCTGCCTGTAGGCCAGGTTGGGGATACCGGCAACGTTCGGCGGCTGGGCACCGGAAGCATCAAGGCATCGCTGCACCAACATCAGCAGCGGCTGCTCAGCATCGCCCCGAACCACGAAGTCAACCGACGCGAAGCGCTCGAGGATCGCGTGGGCGAACCCGGAGGCGGTCAAGCCCCCCAAGACCACCCAGGCCTCCGGAAGCACCTCCTTGCAGACATTCGCCGCGCTAATCGCCCCGTAGCTATGTTCGTACCAGTGGAGGTCAATCAAGACCACACGCGTGCGGGACTGCGCACGCAACCATCGGCGCAGATCGAATCCCGGGTTGAGTTCGCGCTCCAGCGGATGGCTGATGCCCCGGACCTCAACGCCGGCAGCACGAAGCACATTGACCAGTGCCGGCACGCCCACAGGAATGAGGCCATAGGGTCGGCCCATCTGCTCGTCCCGCACATCCTGCTTCTGAGCGTAGAAATCGACGTCCTGTTTGGCCGGATGTACGTAGACAACATCAGCCGGCGGCTTGGGCCGTCCACAGCAGTGCTTGAACTTCTTGCCGCTGCCACAAGGGCACGGATTATTGCGTCCGACGGTTCCAGCTGGTGCCACGCCATTCCCCCGATCTCACAGACAGAACCATATACGCACGACACTGCAAGGTGCAGAGCACCCTGCAGTGTCCGCGATTGCACGATTCATTGTCTCAGCACAAGGCCGAGCCACCACACGTCTGCTGTCGGCTTGCGAGCCGCTATGCCTCAGCGAAGACGCTACTCAGTTCCGTACGCGACAACGCCGGATTGTCGTGATAGAGATAACACGTGGCCGCCCGGTCGCGTTCGAGTAGGTAGAGCTCTGGCGGCTTCGTATCACAGATATCCATCCTGTAGGGGCACCGTGGTGCGAACTTGCAGCCCGTGATCGTCCTGAAGGCCACCTGACTACTCTGGATCATCTCTTCGCCGCCGCCCCACGCGAGATCGGGGTCAGGCCATGGGATCGACGAGACCAGAAGCTGCGTATACGGGTGCTTCGGGTTCCGGATGATCGTGTCGACGTTGCCAACCTCCATTACCGATCCGCGATAGAGGATCATAATGTAGTCGCTTATGTGATAAGCCGTCGTCAGATCGTGGGTGATGTAGAAGATTGGAACACCAAACTCCTGATTCAAACCGCGCAGCGCCTTCAGAATAGTCGAACGCAGCGAGGCATCGACCATCGAAACG
>CBFCZM010000439.1:0-1742 GCA_965602565.1 uncultured Anaerolineae bacterium | reverse complement strand
CATAGCCTCCTATCAGCACTAACCAGCCCTCCGGCTTCCGGGCGTACGCCAGCGTCGTGTCGTAGACGTGGCGCAGATTGCGCTGCCGCTCCTGGGATATACCTTGCCCATCCAGGCTGAAAGTCTCAAAGGTGTACTGCTTGACGGCCTGCAGGTTGTTCACCGAGCGCAGGGACTGAGCGCGAGCCTCGGCAATCTCCTCCATTCGGCAGGGACAGGGAAACAGCCTGCCGAAGTTGGGATGCCCCAGCGGCACATCCAGGCGGATATAGCCCATACCACGGCAGATCTCGCAGTCAGGGTCACCGATACCGTCCATCACCGGCTCAATGCCGGACGATGCGGTCGTAGGCTTCTTCGATGTAGCGCCAGGCCTGGGCATCTCGGTCTTCGTCCGCTCTGCCAGATCGGCCATCAGTTCCTCTATCGATTTCATCTCGCCCTTCAGCCTGCCACCGCTCGAGGATGGCAAGTATGTATTTCCAGTTACGTTTGTTCAGCCGGACGGCCTCGCGGAATGCATCCTCAATCCAGGAGGCTGGATACGTCTGCTCAGCCTCCATCAGGTCCTCACTCAACAGGGCCGTGAGCGGCCCGATGTTCTGCTCGTAGAGCGTGAAGACGTTGGGACGGGCCTCGACCGCCGCGCGCTCCGGATCCGCGCCCCGCCGCACCGCGGCCACCGACGCACGCCCACGCGGGCTGTTGGCGAAATATCGCACTTCGTCAGTGCCATCCGCGCGCCGCCGGTCCGCAGGCAGCAGGATCTGGTGTTCGACAGCGGCCCGCAGCGCAGCAGTGAGCCGGACCTCAACCTTGCCGAGGCCATGGGCCTCGCTGAGGCCTTCGGGCTCGGCGCCGGCCAACGCCTCGCGCAGCACGGCATCCCCGAGCAACTCACGGTCGGTGACCCAGGGCGCCCCTTCGGCCCGCATCTTGGCCAGCCGCCAGAAGATCACCAGCACAACCTTCAGGAGATCGGGGTCATCGATATGGGGCACCAGGTCGGCAAAGACCAGCTCAGGCAAGGTAACCGTCGGCACCGAGCCCTCGGGAAACCCCGGAAAGCGGTACCCCTTGTCGTGCGTCACGGCATCCCCACAGGCGGGGCCACCACCCCATACTGCTCAGGTGCGGCCTGCGCATACACATCGGAGAACTGGGCAAGACGCTTATTGAAATAGAGCTGCACCGTGCCGGTCGGACCGCTCCGGTGCTTGGCAATCATCAGATCGGCGATGTTAGGGCTTTCCGTGTTCTCATTGTACAGCTCATCGCGATAGATGAACATCACGATGTCGGCATCCTGCTCCAGTGAGCCGGAATCACGGAGATCGGAGAGCACGGGATGCTTATCCTGCCGCTGCTCCACGGCACGCGATAGCTGTGATGCCGTCATCAACGGCACATCGATCTCGCGGGCCAACCCTTTCAGCGAACGGGAGATGTACGAGACCTCCTGAACGCGGTTCTCTGATCGGAAATCGGAATCCATCAGTTGCAGGTAGTCCAGGAAGATCATATCCAACCCGCGCTCCGAGGCCAGACGCCGGCACTTCGTCCGCAGCTGCAAGACCGTGATCGAGGGCGTGTCGTCGATGTAGACGGGCAGCTCGGCCAAGTGGCCGATCGCCTCCACAAACGCCGGCCACTCCTCCTCCTTGAGCTGGCCCAGCCGCAGCCGCTGTGCGTCAATACCGCTGACGTGCGCCACAAGACGCTGCACCAGCTGCTCGGCGGAC
>CBFCZM010000438.1:0-1767 GCA_965602565.1 uncultured Anaerolineae bacterium | reverse complement strand
ACCAGCTGCGACACCGGACAGAATGGACCACACTCAACGCCGGAACTATCGACCGGTTCGTAGCATCCTCTGTACCCATCGAGGCAGATACAGGCGCTGGTATAGGAGAGTTTGGCATTGGCGACACCGAAGCAGTTCTCCTGCACGCAACCCACGCCCGACATACGCTGCCAGACGAAGCCGGACGGGCACTCCGGCCCTCCGTCCTGAGCCATAGCAGGCTGCGCGGCCATGAGAGCGATCAAGAAGCCCAGCGTACATGCACCAGCCAGAATGAGCGAGCGCCCGAGCGTGGCGTGTTTCATATGTCTGCCTCCTTGAGTGCCCTGCTCTGAGCGGACCCCAGTCCGCGTTCTGCTCTGCCTGGCGTCATTCCCGGAGCGCTGGATTGTGAGCCAGCACGAGCGTCCTGCGTGATCAGGCGGGCCTGTTTGGGGTTGCCGGAGCCCGCAGGAATAGGCGGCGCAGCAGCAGGTTGCCGCTGATGCCGACCTGGGTGCCGGTGCTCAGGTACATTGGCATCAGCGCCACGGCAGCCAGCAGTCTCGAACCGGCCAGTGCCAGCAGCTGGGCAAGAACCATCGAGACGCCCCAGCCGGCCAGGAACCAGAGCGAGTGCTTGCCGACGACCTGGCTTCCCCTGTAGTAGATGCGCGTCGCAAATCCACGAAGAACGCCGACAAGCAGTCCTATCATCAGCAGCGGCAGCCCGATGAGCAGGTTGAGTCTGGCGCCGCTGAGGAGAATGAAGACCGGTAGAATGATCAGGCTCAAGAATGCAGATAGGAGCAGGGAGAACGCGCCGATCCGGCGTTCCTTGCGGAAGGTCAGCAGCATGACGACGATGAGGACAACGGTGAGGCCGAGGCTCAGCAGGCTGATCAGGCGATAGATGGTGTCCATCATGGCGATTTCTCCGTTTGCCGCCGCAACGGCGCTCCACATCGGGTGCAGAAGCTGCTGCCCGGCCGGTTGTCGAATCCACAGCCGGCGCAGAGCACCGGCGCCGGCTCCAGCTGCGTGCCACACAGCTTGCAGAAGTGGCTACCGAGCGGCGTCTTTCCGCCGCAGTGCGGACACGTAGGGGCCACCTCCGTCTTGTGTCGATAGCCCAGGCGCGAGCCGCTCGCGACGAATGCCACCTCGCCCGGCCCAAAGCCTGTTGGCTCCCACGTGTCGTGAATTGGGTCGAGGTAGAACCAGGCCCTCGATGCCGGGTGGAGGAGGAGTGACCGCTCGCCGAGTGACAGCGTCCAATCCTCGAACGGCCCGAAGGCCTCCTCAATCGTTGCGTTGGCGTCCGGCCCACGCGCCCACAGCTTTGCGAGGCGTGCCTCCAATGCTTGCTGGGCGACTTCTGCCCGTCGCGGATCAGATTGCGGATCGAGTCGCTCACGGTGTTGATTCATCTGGCATTCCCTCTGTATCGATCTCGTTCTCTCAGCAGTATGTGGCACCCCGCGTGCGACCGACGGGGAGGGCGTGGCTGGCGATCGTGTGCGGCGCGATGGGATAACCGCATCCATTGTATGACGTCTTGATCGGGTTGGCAAGCGAATGAGTGCGGTCCGGGGTGGGGAGAGGGAGATGGTTGCTAGTCGGAAGCACCAGGTCAGGGATGGTGGGATGTGTACCACGTCGAGTTCAGCATATGTGATGTGTGGGATCACGCGGCCGGAGCGCTCGTCGACCTTGTGGTGAGGTTGACACGTTCTGCGCGGCTACCATAATCGGGTCAGTCTGCCGTTGAGGCCGCGAAGAGCCCTC
>CBFCZM010000437.1:0-1852 GCA_965602565.1 uncultured Anaerolineae bacterium | reverse complement strand
AGCTCTGTCTTTCCAAGAAACTCGCTCACGAGTGGCAGAATGCGCTCGTGAGCGTCCTCGACGACGTAGTGCCCGGCATCGTGGAGGATGTGGATCTCAGCGTCCGGGAAGCGATTGCGCCACCCGGCCAGAAAGCCTTTCACCGTGAAGACGAAGTCCCTGGCGCCCCAGATGATGAGCATCGGATGGTCGCGGAAGAGTGGGAGCTTGGCGTCAATGGCGTCCACGGTGGCGCGAGTGGGGTGGTCGGCGGTCACAGGGATGTCCTGAACGAAACGGTAGATGGCGATGCGGTTCTGCCAGCTGTCGTACGGAGCAAGATAGCCGGCGCGCGCTGCACGCGACATCGGCCGCCAACAGCCCACCCACCGCCAAGTGGCGAATGCGGCGAAGGCATTGAGGCCGCGCAGGAGCACCTCTCCTAAGACAGCGCTACGCGCCAGTTTGAGCACGCCCGGGATCGCCGGCAGGAAGAACGCCGACGTGTTGAAGACCACAAAGCGTTCGACGCTCTCCGGATGGCGGGTGGCATAGCCCATACCGATGGCGCCGCCCCAATCGTGAAACATCATCACGATGTGTTGCAGGCCGAGGTGCGCGATCAGCGCCGCCAGGTTCCGGATGTGCTGTTCCAGGGTGTAGGAATACGCTTGCGGCTTATCCGAGAGGCCACAACCGATGTGGTCTGGCACGATCACGCGATAGGAGCGGCTGAGTGCCGGGATCAGCGTCCGGTAGTAGAAGGACCACGTTGGGTTGCCGTGGCACATAACGATGGGGGGCGCATCACGTGGTCCCTCGTCCAGGTAGTGCATCCGGACCCCGTCGATGTCGAGCCAATGCGATGTGAACGGATACAGCGGCTTGCAGAGCCGCCCGCGACGCGAACTCCCCAGCGTCGTTCCGGTCTGCTGATTCACCCTCTGTCCCCTGGTTGCCCCTGCGATCCGGCTACCATTGAATCCCCAGAACTGTGCTGCTGATCCCGCTACCCACGCCAAAGAGCACCACGCGATCGCCGTGATCCACGAAGCCTTTATCCAGGCCGATGGCAAGCGAGATCGGAGCAGCAACGGAGGCAGTGTTGCCCAGGTACCGCAGCGTCGGGTAGTCAATCTCGTTCGAGAAGTTGAGCGCCTTGAGGACGACCTGGCGCTGCGGCTCACTCACCTGGTGGGTGAAGAGCTTATCGACGTCATCGACGGTCCATCCCATCGTGGCACTGAAGCGTTCCCAGGCCGCCAGGACGACTTTGGTGCCTTCCTGTAGCAGCCGGGTTGACTTCGTGCGCATCCATGTGCTCTGAGCTACACAGAGTTCGCTGTGCTCTGTGTTGCTATAGGTGGCGCCGCCCAGGATGCGCGCACCTGTTCTCGATTTCGATCTGTGCCGCAGCACCATGCCCACCGAGGCTGCTCCGAGGGTGAAGGAGGCCATGTTGTCTTTGAGAAGCTCCTTGTCCAGGTGGCCGTTGTTGAGCAAGTGGTCGATTGTCGCCAACTGTCCCGCACGGGGGTCCTCGGCGCCCACGATCATACCCGTGTCGATCTGGCCGAGTTCGATCATATTGGCAACGATGACCATGCCGTTCAGAAAGCCCAGGCACGCGTTGACAACGTCGAAGCTCATAGCTGTTGACGGTAGACCCAGCTTGTGGTGGACGATGGCAGCCGTGGCGGGCTCGACATAGTCCCGGCACACGGAGGCGTTGATCAGACACTGGACCTCACGGCGGTCGATTCCGCCGGCCTTCAGCGCGTTTTCGCCGGCCATCGCGGATGCATCTGATACCCTTACGCCCTCATCCCACCAGCGATGTTCCTTGATGCCGGTCAGCCGCTCGACGAAACCG
>CBFCZM010000436.1:0-1885 GCA_965602565.1 uncultured Anaerolineae bacterium | reverse complement strand
GCTCAATGGGAAGGGTGAGATTGTAGGCCTGGTGGACAAGACGGTGGCACTGGGTGAAATAGCAGCCGGTCCGGGCAACCGCTTTGAAATGTACAAGGATGTGCCCGCGCGCTTTGATGCCTGGGATATCGACAGCATGTACGAGCAGACACCGGTGGCCCTGGACGAGCCTGCTGAGATCGAGGTCGTCGCCGCCGGTCCCCTGGTTGGGACTCTGCACGTGACACGCAAGCTGAACAACTCCGCGATGACCCAGGAGATCAGCCTGCGGCGTGGCAGCCGGCGGCTCGACTTCCGCACCACCGTTGATTGGCGCGAGCGCCACAAGATGCTCAAGGTTGCGTTCCCCGTCAACATCCACGCGAATGAGGCAGTGCACGAGATTCAGTTTGGCTACATCGCGCGGCCCAACCACCGCTCCCGCCCCTTCGATGCCGACCAGTTCGAGGTCGCGAACCAGAAGTGGACGGCTCTGATGCAGCAGGACCGCGGCTGTGCGGTGCTGAATGACAGCAAGTACGGCGTCAACGTGTTGGGCGATACGATCAAGCTGACCTTGCTGAGGTCGGCGATGGCGCCGGATATGCACGCGGATCAAGGCGTGCAGGAGTTCACGTATGCGCTCTACGTCTGGAACGGCAGCTTTGGCGAGAGCCAGGTGGTGTTTGAGGGCTATGACCTGAATGCCCCGCTGATGACGGCGCCTGGCGATGCCGGCACGTGCTCGCTCTTCAACCTGGATGCAGCCAACGTGGTGATCGACACGGTGAAGCCGGCGGAGGATGGCTCCAGTGATATCATCGTCCGCTTGTACGAAGCCATGCGTATGACGACGGCGTGCACGCTGACCACGAGTCTGCCTGTAGCAGCGGCCGCAGTGACGGACATGCTGGAGCGTGGGACGGCGGAGAGTCTGGTCTGCGAGGGCGGCGCGATCTCGCTGACGTTCCGGCCATTCGAGGTGAAGACCCTGCGCCTGAGAGTCTGATGAGGTCATTAAGGCCCACGCTGTTCACTATCAGCTTGGGCCCCCAGTTCAGGTAGGTCTTGCAGTCCACTTAGCATCATCAGGAGGCACCTATGGACAAGACGACTTTTGCGCTATTCATCGGCAATCGCGGCTTCTTTCCCGCTGCTTTGTTAGCTGAGGCGCGTGAGGAACTTCCGCGCGTACTCAATGGCCTCGGCCACGAGGTCTTGATGCTGGATGCCAGTGCTACGCGCCACGGCGCTGTTGAGACGCCGCGGGAGGGTGAGATCTATGCCGACTTCCTCCGCGCGAATCGGGGCAAATACGGCGGCGTCATACTCTCCCTGCCGAACTTCGGCGATGAGACCGGCGCCATCGCCGCGCTCAAGGATGCGGATGTCCCGATTCTCATCCATGGCTATCCGGATGAAATGGACAAGATGGCGCCTGCGGTCAGGCGGGATGCGTTCTGCGGCAAGCTCTCCATTATGGATGTCTTCCACCAGAGCGGTCTGAAATTCACCGCACTCAAGCCCCACGTCGTGAGCCCAATTGCCGAGCGGTTCAAGGCCAACATCGATCACTTTGATCGCGTCTGTCGTGTCGTGAACAAGATGCGGGGTATGGTGGTAGGGGCTATTGGCGCCCGCACGACCGCGTTCAAGACGGTGCGGATCGACGAAATCGCTCTCCAGCGCCACGGTATCACGATGGAGACGCTGGATCTCTCCGACATCTTTGCCCGGATGCGGGCAATCGACGTCGGCGCAGAGGCCTACCAAACCAAGGCAGCGACACTCCGTAACTACACTTCCTGGCACGGCGTGCCAGATGACGCCTTTGTCAAGATCACGCGCTTAGGCGTGGTTCTCGACGACGTCATCGAGGAATACCGGCTGGACGCATTGGCCCTTC
>CBFCZM010000435.1:0-1958 GCA_965602565.1 uncultured Anaerolineae bacterium | reverse complement strand
ACGTTCCACTTGGGGTAGACCTGGCTGTAGCGGTGGAGGAGCAGGGCGGCTCGGAAGCCGCTTGCTCGGAAGCCGATTACACGCAGCGTCGCTATGCGCGGCTGGCGGACGTCGCCACGGCAACACGACTGGCGGACGCGCTCCCACACATCAATCTGGTGGGGGCGATGGCCGATCCACTGGAGCTGCCGCCCGCTTCGCGCTGCGTTGCGGTCGCCGTGGAGCAGCTTAAGCACACCACCAAGCCTATTCACTTCTGGTGGAACGACCGTGCCTCCGCGCGGTACGTGGTCGAGGTGCTGACCGCGGTTGCCGGTAGCGAGGACGCTGCTGCGCAGTATCCGCTAACATATCCTTTCCTGGAGCCCATCAGCCCGCTCAAGTTCCCACACGATGGGATCGATCTGCTGTATGAGACGGCACGGCTCAACCTGCCCGTGCCGATCGGGCCGATGGCGCAGGTCGGGGCCACAGCACCGGGCACGCTAGCGGGCACGCTGGCGCAGGAGAACGCCGAGATCCTGGCGGGCATCTGCATCACACAGCTGATCAGGCCGGGAATGCCGGTATGCTACGGTGGCATTCCGCACGCCTTTGATATGCGCACGACCCAGTTGATCTTCGCCGGGCCGGAGCAGGCGTTGATGGCGGTGGCGATGACCGAGATCGGCAAGCACTACGGGCTGCCGGTCTATATCAACGTCGGTCTCACCGACAGCAAGCTCCCTGATGCTCAGGCGGGGTTGGAGGCCGGGATGACTTTGCTCTGCGGCGTCATGGCGGGCGCCGATATCTTCGGGCACCTCGGCATCGCAGGCGTGGATCAGGCCTCCTCGCTCTCGATGCTGGTGATGCAGCACGAGATCATCGGCTACGTCGAGCGTATCATGCAGGGCGTCGAGATCACTGACGAGACGCTGGGTCTGGATGTGGTGCGCGAGGTCGGCCATGATGGCACGTTCCTGGATTCGATGCACACTTTCCGCCACTTCCGCCAGGAGCTGTGGTTCCCACAGTTGCTCGATCGCCAATACTGGGCGAATTGGATAGAAGAGGGCGCAACTCCGATGCATCAGCGGTGTGGCGAGATGGTGGAGCGCCTCCTTAGGGAACACGTTCCGATACCGCCGGCACCAGAGGTGCAACGGGAGCTGGACTTGATTCTGGATGCGGCACGGCGGCTTCTCGCATAAGTGATATGGGACAACTGATGGGGGATAGGGTACCAGGGGGCCCAGTGGCCCGTATCTTTCTCCGGTACCCTATCCCCTGTCCCTTAGCGCCTTCCAACAATGAGGTACTATGGCAACCAACGCAACGCGTTCTTCCGGTAGCGTCAAGCAGCAGACCGTCACGCGCAATACGCTGGCGCTGATCGGCGATTTCGTCTTCTTCTCCGTCGGCTTTGCCTTCTTTGACCCACTTGTGGTTGTGCCGGCGTTTGTCAACGAGTTCACGGGCTCTGAGTTGCTGATCGGCGCGTTGGCTGCTCTGCGTGTCCTGGTGGTCACGGTGCCACAGCTGTGGGCCGCGAGTATGCTGGAGGCGCAGCCACGGATGAAGCCGGTGCTGATGTGGTCGAGCTTCTGGGGGCGCCTACTGATCATCGTGTTGGCGGGTGCGGTGCTCCTGTGGGTTGAGACTCAGACATGGTTGGTCATTCTGATCCTGGCGCTTGCGGTGATGGCCTTCTATACGTCCGAGGGGCTGAATGGCGTCTCCTGGCCCGCCCTGGTCGGGAAGGTCATCCCTGAGGGGTCCCGAGGCCGTTTTTTTGGGCTCGGTCAGCTCCTATCCAGCATCGGAGCAGCGGCTGCCGGGTACGTCGTGAACCGTGTGCTCGCACTGCAGCAGATCGCGCGGGCGGATCGCTGGGCCTTGCTCTTTCTCTCTGGCTTTGTAGCGTTGAAGCTGTCGGAGGTCAGCATGGTCCTCATCCGCGACCAACCCGTCGCACG
>CBFCZM010000434.1:0-1977 GCA_965602565.1 uncultured Anaerolineae bacterium | reverse complement strand
TAAGTGAAGTGATCCAGCCCATAACGGTAAGCCAAATCCTGCAGTTCGCAATCCCCACTCATCTGACAGAACATACAGTAGTGGTTCCGCTCGGCGAAGAGCAGTTCCAGGACGAACTTGCGTACCTCAACAGCGGCATCCGACTCAGTCTGCACTTCCATACCGTCGGCTACCGGGCTCGTGCAGGACGCTTGGAGCCCGCGTATGCCTTTCACCTCCACCAAACACATGCGGCAGGCGCCCCAAGCCGTCAATGACGGATGGTGGCATAGAGTTGGAATATCGACGCCAGCAGCCTGGGCAGCTTCCAGAATGGTCTGGCCACTCTGAGCCACCACCTTCTGTCCATCAATCGTTAGTTGCACCTCGCTCATAAGTGCTTTGCCTCCTTAGCAAAAGCTCCAGCTCGGGACCCGATGTACGGGCTGAGACCGGCAGGATCCTATCCAATTAGCGAGCAAGCGAAAAAGCGATAAAGAGACGACACCAGGAGATCTGACTTGTAGATCCAGATTGCGCACGAGCCAAACCACAGGCCCTATTGCTTTCTCGCTTTCTCGCTTTCTGGCAGACCTGAGGGCCTGCGGACGAGTTAGTCACTCAATCGAGACTCAAATTCCTCGCGGAAGTACCGCAGCGCGGTCAATATGGGTACCGGTGCGGCCTGACCCAAGCCACAGAAGGAAGAGACCTCAACGCACGTTGCGATCTCCTCAAGCCGTGCCAGGTCGGTGCGGTGCGCCATTCCCCGCCGGAAGCGGTCGAGTGCTTCCAGCATCTGGGCGGTACCCACACGGCAGGGCGTGCACTTGCCACACGATTCGTTCTCAAAGAAGCGCATCAGGACGTAGGCGAGGTCTACAATGTCGGTATCCTCGTCGCAGATAAGCAGTGCGCCGCTGCCGAGCCCTGCGCCATTCTCGCGCATCGATGCGAAATCCATCGGGACGTCGAGTAGTTCAGCCGGGATGATGGTGCCCGATGCCCCACCGGTCTGAGCTGCCTTGAACGCCTTGCCGGCTTTCATCCCGCCACCGTGAATGTCAATGATCTCGCGGAGCGTTGTGCCCATCGGTGCCTCAACAAGCCCGGTGACGTTCACATCGCCCAGCATACTGTAGACTTTGGTCCCCGGGCTGCGTCCCGTGCCGATAGCACGGAACCATTCCGACCCGTTCAGGATGATCGGTGCCACATTCGCCAGGGTCTCCACATTGTTCACGACCGTCGGCTGGTCACGGAAACCGCGAACGGTTGGATAGGGTGGGCGAATGCGCGGGACGCCGCGCTTTCCCTCCAAGCTCTCCAACAGCGCTGTCTCCTCGCCGCAAATATAGGCGCCTGCACCGGCGTGGACGTGAATATGGAATGAGAAACCGGTGCCGAAGATGTCGTCCCCAAGCAGGTTCAGCTCCTCGGCCTGGCTGATGGCCCGCTCAAGAATGTCTCGAGCCATCTCATACTCACCACGGATGTAGATCCAGCCCTCGGTGGCCCCTACTGCGTAACCGGCCAGCGCCATCCCCTCAAGCACTGCGTGGGGATCGCCTTCGATGATTAATCGATCTTTGAATGTGCCGGGCTCCGACTCGTCAGCGTTACAGATGATGTAGCGGGTCTTCTCTGCGGACTGCTGTGCCACAAACGACCACTTGAGTCCCGTCGGGAAGCCGGCGCCACCGCGGCCCTGCAGGCCGGAGTCTTGGACTTCTTCCAGTACGTCCTCAGGTGTCATCTCGCCGAGAGCACGTCCCAGCGCGAAGTACCCGTCCTCTGCGATGTATTCCTCGATGCTGTATGGATCGATGCTGCCGGCTCGGCGGAGCACGAGGCGCTTCTGACCGGTAAGTATGCTTGATCGAATCATCTTTCGCCTCCTTGTGGTGTGGGTGTCACGTCCTGAGCGTCAGCTTCACGATAGCGCGCGACGATCTCACGGACTTTCTCTGGCGTCAGGTTGCCGTAGATGTCGCTATC
>CBFCZM010000433.1:0-2004 GCA_965602565.1 uncultured Anaerolineae bacterium | reverse complement strand
AGACCCCTAGCACGACGGCGCCGGCCATCATCTTCTTCAGGTCCCGGAAGAAGTGACCGGCGATTGCCGCAGGCATCGTTAGCATCGCGATCACCATAATGAGACCCACCACGCGCATCATCATCACTACCGTCAGCGCGATCATCGACAGCAGTGCGACATAGATGGCGTCGACGGGCACGTTCTCGACGGTGGCAAAGGTTTCATCAAAGGAGACCGCCACCAACTCCTTGTAGAACAGCGCTACGAGAGCCAGGATCACCACATCCAGGGCGAGGATGAGCCACAGTTCGCCGCGTTCGACCGCCAGAATACTTCCGAAGAGGTAACTCATCAGATCCACTTTGTACCCCTCAGTCAGGTCGACGAAGACGATGCCTGTCGCCATCCCCAGGGCCCACAGAACACCGATGATCGTGTCAGCCCGTTGGCTCGTCCGGCGCTGGATCAGCCCCATCACCACGGCGGCCCCGAGACTGAAGAGAACAGCCCCGGCCAAGGGCCAGGCGCCCGGACGGGGATCCTGGACGGCGGCACTCCCTGTGAACAACACGGGCAGCACCATATACCGCACGTAGTAGCCCAGCCCGATGCCCCCGTAGGCCGCGTGCGCGATACCGCCGCTGACGAAGACGATGCGCTTGACCACCACGAAGGTGCCGATGATGCCACAAGCGACACTGACCAGTACACCTGCCATCAGCGCATTGCGCATGAATGAGAACTGGAGCGCCTCCACCAGAGATTCGATCATGCCTCGACCTCCCCGTGATGATGATGTTGATGCACTGCCATAGGCCCCGCCTCCCCGTGCTGTGGAAAGACCCGGTGGGGGACACCGTGAGCCAACAGATCGATGGGGCACTGATATGCGAGCTCCAGCATCTCGGCGTCGAGCTCCTTGTCCTCGTGATAGAACAGGTGGCGGTTCAGGCATCCCACAGTCTTCACGTAGGAGGCAATCGCGCTCATATCGTGCGAGATCATCACAATCGTCACGTGCTCGTTGAGCTGGCGCAGGAGCTCGTAGATGCTGGTGCTAAGTCTCGGATCAACGCTGGCAGTGGGCTCGTCCAACAGCAGGATCTTGGGACGCGTTGAGAGTGCCCGCGCGATGTAGACACGCTGCCGCTGCCCGCCGGACAGATCACCGATAGGACGGTCGCGCAGATCGAGCATATCCACCTGGCGCAACGCCTCCGCCACGACCTCGTTGTCCTCGGCAGAGTAACGACGCAGCAGACGTCGTCTCGCCAGCCGGCCCATCCGCGCCACATCCCAGACGCTGATCGGAAACTCACGATCAAAGGCCACTGTCTGCGGCACGTAGCCGATATAGCGGCGGCCCTCCTTGATGGGCAGTCCCATCACCTCGATCTCGCCTCGCGTCGGCGGAAGCAATCCCAGCAGCACCTTGAGCAACGTTGTCTTGCCGCCACCATTGGGGCCGATCAGACCGATGAAGTCCAGCTCGCGCACCGACATATTTACGTCTTCCAGCACCGATTCGTGGTCATACCCCGCCCATAGATGCTGTATCGAGATCACTTCTTGAGCTTCTTGCCCTTGTGCCATAAGTCCCTCCTGTGTCAGAGCTCAGCGACTGTGCGACGTAGCGCCCAACAGAAACTGCTGGGCACACGACACTCGCGCCGCATTCGCCAGGACGCTAAGCTGCTATGCCGCCAAGACGCGACTCCCTACTCCGCCAACACCTCCGCAAGAGTATTCGCTACCGTCCGCAGGTTCTGCAGCCAATCATAGGCCAGCGGGCTGATCAGGAGCACCTCACCGCCGATCTCCCCGGCGATCGTTTCCGCGTCCGCAGTACTGAACTCGGGCTGTGCGAAGATCACGCGAATGCCTTCCTCTCGAGCCTCCAGAATCAGCCCCGCCATCTCCTGGGCGCTCGGCTCCTGGCCGCCGATCTCAATGGCAATCTGCTCCATCCCGAAGTCCTCAGCGAAGTAGCCCCAAGATGGGTGAAAGACCATGAACTTGCCG
>CBFCZM010000432.1:0-2013 GCA_965602565.1 uncultured Anaerolineae bacterium | reverse complement strand
CGCTCAGGACTATGATCGTGCTGCTGGTCTGATCAGCGATGCTGCTGAGACTACACTGGCGCGGAGTGAACTGACGACGTTTCTTTCCTGGATCGATGCCCTCCCTGCTGATTCCGCTGCGCGGTGGCCGGATCTGTCCATCTATGTTGCCTGGGCACGTTTCTGGAGCGGACAGTCTCTGGAGGGTATTGATGTGTGGCTGGACCATCTCGATGCGCTCCCCGAAGGGCAGTCCGGGCGAGTTGCGGTGCTGCGGTCCGCGGTGGCGCTTTACCAAGGACGGATGCCGGAGGCGGCGACGCAGTTGCGGTTGGCCCAGGCGCAGCTTGCGGATGATGACGTACTCTTCCGCGGTACGCTCAGTGTATTGCAGGCACTGCATCGCCTGGATTCGGATGAGCTCCTGAGCGATGGCAGCTTCCTGATTGACGTTGCTCAGAAGAACATTGCACTGGGCAACGTGATGGCGGCGACGATGACGCTGTCATCGCTGGCTGAACTGCGTCTGCGACAGGGGCGCCTGAGTGAGGCCGAAGATGTGTACGAGCAGGCTGTGGACTTGGCCTGTAACGCTGCCGGGGACTTGCTGCCGGTCGCGGGCCAAGCGCTCACCGGCTTGGGCGCGGTGGCCTTGATGCGTAACGAGATCCAGCGCGCCGGCGAATACGCGCTGGAGGGGATAGAGGTCGCGCGTCAGGCGGGTGAGACCTTTGCTATGGATGGCGTGCTCCTGCTGGCGCGGGTGCGGCGGGCAGAGGGAGACTACGATGCCTCCATGGTGCTGCTGGAGCGGGCCGGACGGTTTGCTGTGGCCTTTGATGCCACCGATATCGATGACCGGATGGTGGCACTGGAGTTTGCCGATCACTGGGTCAGTGCAGGGAATCTGCCGCCAGTGCGACAATGGGCCGAGTCGGAGGGGCTTCTGCCTGTCGGGCACGCCATTGATGTTGGCGGCACTGATACGGGGCCTGCGTCCCGGATCCGCAAGTATGAGCTGGCTACCGTGGCGCGGCTGCTTCTGGCAGAGGGGCGCAACGCCGAGGCGTTGCTGGCCCTAGCATGGTCGGCGGAGCGTCTCGAGGCTCGTGGGCGAGCGCTTTACCTGGCCGACGTGCTGGCTCTGCAGGCTGTGGCCCAGGCACGCTTGGGAGATCGAGTTGCCGGCCTGCGAAGCTTGCGGTGTGCACTGGAATTGTCCGAGCCGAGTGGCTATCTGCGGGGGTTTGCCAGCGCAGGGCCGGAGTTGGTGCCGCTGCTGCGGCAGTTGTCTGCTGCGGGTGAGGCGCCCGCGTTCATCGCGCGGGTGCTTCAAGCCGCTGTAGGTGACGTGACGCCGGAGCGCGTGTCTCAGCCTCAGCATCAAGCGACTCCTCTCTCGTCTATGCGCGAGTCGCTTACCGAGCGTGAGGAAGCTGTCCTCCGCCTGCTGCCGACGCATCTTTCAAGCTCCGAGATCGCGGAGCGTCTTGTGGTTGCCCCCAGCACCGTGCGGACGCACATAAAGAACATCTACAGCAAGCTGCAGGTACACAGTCGCGACGAGGCTGTGCAGCGGGCGCGCAACTTGGGGCTTCTATAGCCGCGAGCTGATTCCCAGGGACATCAAAGATCTGGTTCCAGCCAGGTTCGGGTCTCCCTGACCATTCACCTACCCAATTCCCCCACCTTGGGGGATGTGGTCTCACCCATCCTATCCATATCCTATAAGTGAAGTCATCATTCACGGGAAGGACAGACACCGATGGACAACGATGGACCTGGCATCTTTGAGATCACGGTGGGTGGCGCATCAGGCATCGTCTGGTCAGATTGGCTCGACGAAGTCAGTGTGACCCACAGGTCGGATGCACCATCGGTTACGGTACTCAGAGGCCCTATGGATCAATCAACGCTGCGAGGCGTCCTGAACCGAATATGGGACCTGAACCTGACGTTGATCTCCGTAGTGCCTGCGGGTGTACCCGCAGGCACGCCTACAGGCGTGGCGGAGGCGAAACAGAGTTGATGGGA
>CBFCZM010000431.1:0-2051 GCA_965602565.1 uncultured Anaerolineae bacterium | reverse complement strand
CAATCGTAGCAGCCGGTCACGATCACCTTCTTGCGATCCGTCGGTTGCTCGTAGACGTTCTCCGTCGGAACGGGGTAACCTGCCAGATCGGCCTCGGCAAAGACACGGTATCCGATGCCGTGTCCGGCGCAGTACCGGCGCCGGGCCGCCGTATCGCCCTGTGCATCGACCGCCCAGATGTCGGGAGCGATGCCGTCGGCATCCGGCAGCACGCTCGCTGAGGACAAATGCTCCACCAACACCACGCTGGACACGTGCCGGATCGCCTGCAGGAAGTAGAAACGCTCTGCTTCTGAGAACTTGGGCGGGGTTCCCTGCAGAGCCTCTGCTACAGCGTCAGACCAGAGCATGACATGCAGATCCCCCAACTTGGCGGCCTCGTGAAGAAACCGCATCTGCGGAACACGGAAATCATCGAAACTGCCTGTCACGACGACGTCAGTCATACCGCTACCTCACAGGACTCCCCACACACCCACTGCTCCTCGATAGGCTTCCAGCCATACACCCAATCCGCACACACAGGTTTCCGCTAGGCCGCTGGGCCGCCAAGACGCTACGCCGCCGCCCCCCTCGTCCGCACCCG
Organism: uncultured Anaerolineae bacterium; assembly: GCA_965602565.1. Classification (GTDB taxonomy): domain Bacteria; phylum Chloroflexota; class Anaerolineae; order B4-G1; family SLSP01; genus PWVB01. Next base: position 1,465 of record CBFCZM010000431.1, on the reverse strand, counting down.
CACGTGGAATCCGCCGGGCACCGGTTCATCCGAAACCACATAGATGTAGCCACCGCCGCACCCAGAATACATGGCCCCCGTATAGCGGTCCTGGTAGTGCTGGAGGATCGCCACAAGATCGATCCCGATCGTCGAGTGTCGCACCGTATGCGGAAGAATGGTCTCCCAGCAGACCATGCACGCGTTCATCGAGGCGCCCAACGCCGCCGCATCCCTGTGGATGATGGCATCGTAACAGTCTTTGCCGCTCTGCCCAAGCCGGCGAATCCACCGTGGCTCGAGGTTCTTGATACCCAGGGGACTATAGCCCGCGGGGCGCTGTGCCACCGGAACCATCGTGATCACCCTCTCCAGCCAATCCGCCACGTCACGGTCATTGTACGACTCAACGTGCACCGGGAAGGTGCCGCCCTCGTAGTTGTAGTCGTAGTCAAGGCGACTCACACCCGGATAGATCAGGCCGATCATATCCTGTGATCCGGATGGCTCCGGCTGTCCCTGGTTCTCCTCCTCATACAACTCACGAGTCAGCGCCATCGGATCACGATCCGGCAGGGCATCACCCCAGAGCTGAGCAGCGATTCTGCGAGTGCTTGTGCCCATGCCGCAGCGATCCATGAAGCGGCTGTCGGGGCACAGCGCGACCACTACCATCGATCCGACACCGTCAGGGTTGAGTTCGGAGACGAAAGGTTGGTCGATCCACCCGCCGGCGAGGGCCATACGATAGGGAAGCGCGCCGATAACATCGGTGATCGCGAAGGCGCCCGTGTTCGTCGGCACTGACGTGACCGTCGGTGTCCTCTCTGCTTGTGTCATTGTCTTTCCTCAAGCGGGATGAAAGCGCGAAGCCCTGGCCCCTACGGCCTGGGACTCTGAGACAGCAGAAACTGGTTAGTGAGCAGCTCTGAAGTCGGACTTGCCTGCCGGCGTGAGCTTGCCGGCGCGGCGATCCTCGTACTGCTGCGTGATCCAGCTGTACGTCCGCTCCATACCCTCACGCAGCGGCATGTTGGGCTCCCACCCGAGAACTTCCTGGATGAACGTGTTGTCGCTGTTGCGACCGGCGACGCCGCGCGGGGCGTCCAAGTCGTAGTGACGCTCCAGCTTGGTGCCGGCGATGTCCTCGATCATGCTCACCAGGTCATTGATGGACACCAGGTAGCTCGATCCCAGGTTGATCGGGGTGGCAACAAGATCATCGCAATGAGTGATCGTATCGATGCCCTTGACGCAGTCATCGATGTACATAAAGCTGCGGGTCTGGTTGCCGTCGCCCCAGATGGTGATGTCCAGGTCACCGGTGTCCTTCGCCTCGATCACCTTGCGGCTAAGCGCGGCGGGGGCCTTCTCACGGCCGCCATCCCAGCTCCCGTTGGGGCCGTAGACGTTGTGGAAGCGGGCGATGAAGGTCTTCAGCTGTCGCTCTGCCCAGTACTCCTCGCAGAACATCTCTGAGAGCAGC
>CBFCZM010000430.1:0-2104 GCA_965602565.1 uncultured Anaerolineae bacterium | reverse complement strand
GGGCGATCACACGGGGCGCACCTACAATGGTCTCATCTGTTCAGCGACTCAAGAGTCCCGGACCGTGCGGATCAGCGTGGTTCGCGGTTGACCTGCCGTTGAAGGGGGCCGAAGTATTTGCCACTGCCGCCAGATCTACAGCGCGCTCTGCAAGACGTCGAGACCTTGATCTCCTAGCCAACCTCTCGCGTCGGGGTCGCCTGACAACAGAGCTCTGCCGAGACCCGAGTTGCGAAAGCTCTTGAGGTCCTCTTCGTACGGATGTCCGACCTTGTGATCGTCCGAGATCTGCCCATCCTGCAGCAGGATGACGCGGTCCGTCTGCCGGGCGACAGCGTGGTCGTGGGTCACGATGATGATGGTGGCGCCGAGCCGCCGGTTGAGATCGCGCAGCAGGTCGATGACATCAGCGTCGCTCCGTGAGTCGAGGTTACCCGTCGGCTCATCGGCCAATACGATAGTGGGCTCGTTGGCCAAGGCCCGCGCGATTGCCGCCCGCTGGTGCTCGCCGCCGGAGAGCTGGCTGGGGGGGTGATCCAAACGGTCAGACAGTCCGACGAGGCCCAGGAGTTCGGCCGCCCTCTGGCGCCTGTGACGCCGGCTGCGGATCTGCCCCATCATCGGCACTTCGACATTCTCCAGCGCGTTGAGGGTGGGGATCAGGTTATGCATCTGGAAGACGAAGCCAACGGTCTTGGCCCGGAAGGTGTCTAGATCGCGGATTGAGCCCAAGTCCCTGCTGTCGATGCGGATCGCGCCGGACGTGGCCAGGTCTAGTGCGCCGATCAGGTTGAGGAGCGTCGATTTGCCCGACCCAGAGGGGTCCATGATCGTGACGAATTCGCCGGCTGCAATGGTCAGGCTGACGCCATCTAGGGTCCGTACGCCATCTGCGCCGCCATATGTTCTGACGAGATCCTGGGTCTCGACTGCGATCCTCTGCTCAACCGCGTTTGTCATGTTTTGCATGGTCCTGTTCCTGTGTGTCATCGGGTAGATGGGCTCTCACTGCACGCGCCGATGGTGCGCCGAATCCAGGCGGCTACGTGGTTCGCGTTGGCGTCCAACGATTGCTTCGTTGTGTCGTATGTCTCGATCGGCGGTGACAGCGTCGGCCCGACCTCTACAAACCACCGGTTGAACTCGCTTTGCGCTTCGATGAAGGTGTCCGAACCGCTCTCGCGCCAGCCGGGACGGGCCTGCAAGCGGGCTGTGAGCGTAGCGTCATCACAAGTCAGGGCCAGCGTGCGGATACCCGCGATGTAGCGGCGTTCAACCTGTTGTTCCAGGTTCGAGGGCACACCGATGCCGGCGCCGAAGACCACGACCGGGCGGCCTGATTGCGCAATGTTCTTGACCATCCGCAGCCAGGTATCAAGGTAGCTGCCGTAGGCGTCATCCGGTCGGTCGAACTCAGGTCGCCAAAGGATGTCGAGCTCCAGAAGCACGGCCTCGCTGATCTGTCCCGCCAATCGCCGGCAGATGGTTGTCTTGCCCGTGCCGCTGGCGCCCGAGATGATGAGGAGGGGAAGGTGTCTGAAGCGGCTCTGATGGCCACACGTGGGGCAGACCGTATCAGCCCAGCCCGGGTTCTCCGGCAGCGGGGCAACGCGCCTGTCGGCGTGGTATGCTCCGCACCTGGTGCAGACGTTGAACATCACTCGTACCTCAAGGCTTCGACGGGGCGGAGGCGTGTGGCCTGCCAGGCGGGATAGATGCCGCCGACTACGCCGAGGACCACCGCTGTGTCCACGGCCTGGATGAAGAGCCCCGCGCGGTATTCGAGCCTCAGGACCCCCTGGATCACTGTGAGTTGGTTGAGGATCATCCCCAACAGGACGCCGGTGACGACCCCGGCGATACCACCCAGCAGACTGAGCACGACGGATTCGCGCACGATCATCTGCGGAATGCGGCGCCGGCGCCAGCCAAGGGCGCGCAGGACACCGATCTCGCGGGTGCACTCAAAGACGCTCATCACCATCGTGTTGGTCATCCCCAGGCCGCCGCCGACGAGGGCCATCGCCGAGATGGCCCAGGTGCCGGCTTCCATCATCTGCATATCCATCAGACCTTCGGCGAACTCGCTGGATTGCGCCAGGTC
>CBFCZM010000429.1:0-2196 GCA_965602565.1 uncultured Anaerolineae bacterium | reverse complement strand
GGCGAGAGCGCGAATCGAGATCCACGATGTACGCATCTTGGGCGATGGCTGTGGTAGAGACGTCGCGCCGCAAGCGGCGGCACCGGCACATTACTACAACCGCGGACCACCGCATAGGGGAATCCCATCGGTCCCCTGAGGCCGAACCGCGATCCAGATGCGTATACCCGCCCTGGAATCGACACCAGAACGAGGGGCTCGCAGTACTTACCCCGTGCTGGCTCAGACCGGCTTGCGGTCAACGAGGGTCACGACCAGTTCGGCCAGATCAAGCGTGCCGCGCACAAACTCGTTGGTCTGGTAGATCGCGCCGAAGGTGCAGCTAACCTCGCATTGGCCGCAGTAGGCGCAGCGCTCGGGGTGGTAGATGAGCCTGAAGGTATTGCGATCTTCTCGCTCCAGTTCAAGGGCGAAGGCGGGGCAGTCACGGACGCACAGGCCGCACCCGTGACATTTATCGGGGTGGATCAGCACGCGTCCGCGGTACCCCTTGGGGATCTCAGGCGGGGCGAAGGGAAACCTCACAGTCTCCGGACGCGTGACGAGGGCCCGGCCGAGCTGCGGCAGAAGGTAGACCAGGGTTCTCAGGCTCCGGAGGAGAGCTGACGCCGGTTTCATCACAGTCAACCTCCGATCCACAGGGTCGCCAGGATCTGAACGAGTGCCAAGGGGGCCAGGACGCGCCACCCGAGGTCCATCAACTGGTCGATTCTCAGGCGGGCATACAGCGCGCTCGCCGTGGAAAGCGTCAACAGGATGGCCACGGATTTCAGCCCAAACACCGGCAGCGCCGGCACCCGATCAAAGAAGCGGCTCCCCCCGAGGAAGAGGTTGACCAACAAGAAGATACCGAGGACCGTCTGCATGTTCATCGTGAGATGCCAGAGGGCCAATTTGCGCCCGCTGAAATCGGTCAGCGGGCCGGCGACGACCTCGGACTTGGCTTTTGGGATATCCAGCGGATCGCGCTTCAGCTTTCCGATCAAGCCGATGAGTGCCAGGATGAAACCCAGCGGCTGCATCAGGGCGCTCCAGGCCGTCTGTGCCTGGAAGTTGCTGATCTCGGCGATGGACCACGAGCCGCTGAGGATGGCGGGGCAGGTGACGGCCATCAAGAAGGGTACCTCGTAGGAGAAGTATTGCAGCAGTGACCGATGGCCTCCCAGCACGCTGTAGACGCCAACCGAGACCCAGCCGGCCAGGAAGTAGGCCAGGGCAGGCAGGCTCAGCAGAAACGAAACGACGATGAGATCACCTTCGAAGGACGCCCCGACGATGCCGCTGACGGGTATGTAGAGGCTGGCGGTCAGCACGGCCGTCAGGGAGACGATCGGTAGCGCGGCAGCTGCCAGGCCGTGGGTCCCCTCCGGCACGATGTCCTCTTTGGCCAGCAGCTTGATGAAGTCTGCCAGGGACTGGTACCACGGGGGGCCGACGCGCCCGTGGAAGCGCGCAATCATCCGCCGGTCAATCCAGTCAAAGGCCATTGCGGCGATGAAGAGGAACCCGAAACCCGGAAAGATCAGCATCTTGATTAGAGCATTCATGTTATTCCCTCGTACGAAGCGCACCGTGCCCGGTGCGCCGGTTTCCAGGCTGTCGCCGGTGATTGCTCGGGCGGTTGTTCATCTATCGGCACATCCAATGCACAGATCGACACCGGACAGAACAACCGAGACATCCGCCATGGAGACGCCCCTGAGCTGTTGCTGCAAGGTGAGCAGACTGGGCAGCGTGGGCGTGCGGATCTTGATGCGCGCCGGCGTGTCGCTCCCATCGCTGCGGACGTAGTAGAAGACCTCACCTCTGGGTGCTTCGGAGCGGCTGATGGCTTCGCCGGGGGGGACACGCCGCGCGGCGCGCACCACCAACGGCCCGTCCGGGATCTCGTTGAGGATGTCGCGACAGAGCTGCACGCTGATGAGTGTCTCCTGCATCCGGACGAGCGTGCGTGCCCACACATCGCCCGCAGTGTGCGTGGGGATGTTGAAGCTCAGCCGGTCATAGGGGGAGCGCGGCTCGTCGCGACGCAGATCGTGATCCAGTCCCGAGGCGCGTGCCACGGGGCCGACGACGCAATAGCGACGCGCTTGCTCCAGCGACAGAAGGCCAACGCCTCTCGTGCGGGTCTGCAGGCTGCGCTCGTGTTCGACGACGCCCAGGCCGGTAATCCCGACTTCCGCATCAGCCTGGCTG
>CBFCZM010000428.1:0-2197 GCA_965602565.1 uncultured Anaerolineae bacterium | reverse complement strand
CTGGATTGGTGACCCAGCACCCAGCCACTTCTGCTCTCCCTGATGGGGATGCTAGAGTGTAGTCTGGCCCAACTTCACATCGCGGCAATTCCGTGCTACAATGGAATCGGGTTCAGATCCTATAGCACCGGGGAGGGTGCCAACGAGGGCTGCTGACGGACCGCGATCTGAACGCGCAGGCCCAAGATTGGTAGTCCAGGCTGACGACCGGCGGGCAATAGCCAGTGCCGGCACCTAGATCCAACACCAAGGCAAGCAGGAGGGACAGCATGAATCTGCTCGACAACATCAAAGATGAAATGTCTGGTATCGAGAAGCTGGTTTCGAAGATCCCGGGATACAAGGGATACAAGGAGAAGGAACTGCGTCGCGAGGCAGACAAGCTGCTGCGCGAGCATATCGTGAACCAGCTACGCACAGTAAAGACTCAGCTTAATGCGTTACAGACGGATCTCATCGGGGCGGGCAAAATCGATCTGCTGGACGAGGCCGGTAGTGCAGCCACCCAGATCCAGACGTTCATCGACCGTCTGCGCACGGCCTCCTATGGCTATGCAGGGCTCTTTGATGCCGTGCGTATCAAAGAGGACGACCTGGACCGCGTCTACGAATTCGACAGCGCTCTGGTCAGCTACGCTGACCGGATCGAGGGCGCCATCGGGCGCGCACGTGAGGGGCTCGAGGGGGAAGAGGCGCGCTCACTGATCCTCCTGATCCGCGACCTGGCACGTGAGGCTAACGCAACCTTCGATGAGCGACAAGACGTTCTCCGCGGTACGGTATAGAGGACCAATAACAGTCAGCTTCCACCCGGCACGAAGACTTGTGCCTAGCAGAGACCATACGGAGGTAACAGAACATGGCGCGTGTTTTTGATATCATAGAGTATATGGACGAAGGGCAAGACGAGATCGCACACCGCTTCCCCGAACGAGGGTCTGGCGACTTCCGCATCGGCAGCCAGCTGATCGTGCGGGAATCGCAGGCCGCGATCTTCTTCCGGGACGGCAAGGCGCTGGACACCTTCGGAGCTGGACGCCACACGATCACAACGGCAAATATCCCCCTGGTGGTCGACTTGGTCGGCAAGGCCTTCTCGGGGCAAACCCCCTTCAAGGCTGAGGTCTACTACGTCACCCTCCGTGAACTCACGGATATGAAGTGGGGCACACCACAGCCCATCACCATCGTGGACCCCATCCTGCGCATGGCCCGGATCACCGCCTATGGTTCCTACGCTATCCAGATCACGGATCCGCAGCTGTTCGTATCCCAGATCGTGGGCACACAGAATCTGTTCCGCACCCGCGACATTCAGGGCTTCTTCCGCACCATTCTGCTGACCAAGATGATCGACCTCATCGGTGAGATGGGCAAGTCGATCATCCAGATGGCGGCGTTTGTTGAGGAACTGGCTGCCGGCGTGCGCGCCAAGGCCGCCGAGGAATTCGCCTCCCGCGGTGTGACACTCAACTCCTTCTACGTCGAGTCTATCTCGCCGACCGAGGAAACCGCCAAGGCCATCGACGCCGCCTCCGCCATGGGGGCCATCGGCGATATGGGCGCCTATATGCAGTACCAGGGCGCACAGGCGATGCGCGACGCCGCGCAGAACCCGGGTGCCGCGGGATCCGGCATCGGTCTGGGTGCCGGGGTTGGCTTGGGTGCTGCAATGGGCCAAATGCTCGGGCAAGCCACGGTGCCAAGCGGTGGTGGCGCTGCACAAGCGCAGGCCCCCGCAGCTGCAGCCGCCCCGCCCCCGCTCCCCCAGCAGAGCACGTACTTCGTCGCCGTCGGCGGGCAGCGGACCGGGCCGTTTGACATGGCCACGATCCAGCAGCAGATCCAGTCCGATCAGATCAGCCGTGACACACTGGTCTGGAAGGACGGCATGGCCAATTGGGCGAAGGCCCAGGACGTCAGCGAGGTCGCTGCTCTGTTCGCACAGGCCCCGCCGCCGCTTCCCCCGCAGCCTTGACGCTGCCCTGAACTACCGCTACAGGCGCCCGGCCGATCGGCCGGGCGCCTGCTATGTAGGAGGAGCCCTGATTCCGTCAATCTAGGAGTTCGATCGCCTCCCCCATCGGAACAGGCTAGGGGACAGAACCACGCTGCCCGCTAGTCCCGCCCCTATTGCAGGAACTGCTCCGCGTAGTGGCAGCCCACCTGATGGCCCGGGCGCAGCGCGCGCAGTACC
>CBFCZM010000427.1:0-2205 GCA_965602565.1 uncultured Anaerolineae bacterium | reverse complement strand
AGCTTTGGTGTGCTGACCTCGAAGATGTAGCGCTGGGTCCCGTCTTCGTCCACATCGCCGATGGTCAGATTCCAGAAGTCAGGTGTATCGCTGCCGGCGCTCACGGAGTAGCTAGCCTCTGCGGTGTATCCATGTTCGTCTTCACGTGTGACTGTCATGTTGGGGTCCGGTAGTCCAGTATCTCCAACCGCGCTCATCTCGGTCCATGATTCCGGGAAGAGGGTAGCGGGAGCCGGCTGTCCGGCCTGCGCGTAATCCTGCTGGAGATCGACGTTGGCGCGCTTGGCAGCCTCGATATAGTCATCGCTGAGGTCCTGGGTGTACGTGAACTTGATGTCGGCAACGCCCTCACTTGCTGGGGTGATGTTGAAGGCTACCTGGGCGCTGATGCATCCCAAGCTGATGGATAGAAGCGCGAATGCGACGAGGACCGACGTCAGTTTCCGCTTACGATAACCGTGTACAGGACCTGTGTGCGGCTCAGCGTGCATGGGTGCCTCCTCTGGCTGGGGGAGCATAGCTCCGCGCGATGGGTAAGTATAGGGTGGTGTGCGAGGGGGGCAAATCGGGTGCTGTGCGTGGACCCCACAAGGGTTGACAAATGCAGGTCGTGGGTCAAACTATCGCCGGGGTTGGCATTACACGCCTGGTTGACAGGGGAACCGGCACTCGGTGGTGACGCGGCGCGGGAAGTCGTGCCGGCGGTCCGGGACAAGTTGCCCCCGCGCCCTCGTCACGCGACGTCCCGGCTTCCGACAGAACAGAACCCTCAATCACAGATGATCTGGAGGCGTTGTCAATGAAGAAGACTGTTGTCCTGCTGGGGGTTGGAAGCACGTATTTCACGCGCGGTATCGTCGAGAGCCTGATTGCCAAGGGCGGTGAGTGGGATGTCGGGCTGGTGGATATCGATCCGGAATGCCTGGAGATTGCCACACTGCTGAGCCGGCGGTTGGTGGAGCTCTACGATGCGCCGGTGACCATCCGCGGGTCGCTGGACCGCTGCGACATGCTGTCGGGCGCTGATGCTGTTGTCTCGACCATCGGTGTGGGGGGACGGCGCGCCTGGGAAAAGGACGTGACCATCTTCCGCCAGTTCAACATCTACCAGTCGACCGGTGACACCTACGGCGCCGGCGGCGTCTCGCGTGCGCTGCGCACCATACCGGTACTTGTGGAGGTCGCGCGGGACATCGAGCGCCTCTGCCCCGACGCATTGTTCATCAACTTCACGAACCCGATGACCGTGAACTGCCGCGCGGTCGCCAAGACAACAAGCGTCAAGATCGCCGGGCTGTGTTACGGCGTCACCGGATACGAGCACGTCCTGGCGCAGCTCATCGGCGTGGACTGGGAGGAGGTCCAGTGTCGCGCCATTGGTGTGAACCACTTTACGTGGATCACCGAGTTCCAGGTTGACGGCACGGATGCTTGGCCGCTGGTCCGGCAGGCCGTGCGCGAGAAGCCGGACGACCGCCGCGTCAAGGGCCAGCCGTACGCGTGGGAGCTCTTCCGCACCTTTGATGCCTTCCCGTGCGTGGGCGACGGGCATATCTGCGAGTTTGTGCCTGGCTGGCAGGGGAAAGGCGCCTACTACGGTAAGACTTTCGGCATCGACGCGGGGCACTCGTTTGAGGCCTACGCCGCTAGATTCGACAAGGTTTTCCAGGAGATGGCGGATCAAGCCTACGGTCGCGCGCCGATGACGAAGGCGGCTGAGGACACCGCGGGGGAGACCCTGAAAGACGAGGATCTGTTCATCGATGTGCTCAGCGCTTCCATGGGCGAGGACGAGATCCTGCGAACGGTGAATCTGCCCAATACCGGCCAAGCCACCAACCTGCCTGACGGCGCCGTGCTGGAGGCGACCACGCTCATCAACGGCACGGGCTTCCAGCCGCTGCGCTTTGGCGAGGTACCCCCGGGGATCGCGGCGATTCTGCAGCGCCTTGTCGGCACACACGAGCTTACCGTCGAGGCGGCATTGAAGGCGGATCGCAAGTTGGCGATGCAGGCGCTGATCGCCGGGGAGACGGTGCGCACGGAGCGTGAGGCTGAGGCGGTGCTGGAAGTCATCCTGGATACGCATCGCGCCTATCTGCCGCAGTTCTTCGGGTAGGAGTATGAATCGACACTTGACCCAACACGCGCGGGCCCACGTCAGCGCGTTGGGTCTGACCCGGCGGCTCTAGCTCTGATATAGAC
>CBFCZM010000426.1:0-2225 GCA_965602565.1 uncultured Anaerolineae bacterium | reverse complement strand
TGATGCCCCCATGGTATCCATCCGAGGGAAGCTGTCAAATGACAGATAGGTGCAGGGCTCAAAGCGACTGCGACAGCCGTGCTCCATTCATCTGCTGTCAGTCGCCGGCGACCTGCTGCACGCGGATGCTGCCGATGCCCAGACCGACGGTCACGTTGACCCTAGTGTCGGCCCTGGTGTAGTTGGGTGAGGTGTAGGTGTCGCCATCGTGCGCGTAGCCGGAGGGCAACGTGCGCCCGACGAGGCCGCCATCGAGGACGATGCGCGCGCCCACATCCTCGGGAACTCGGATGATCACGGTGCCGATGCCGCCATCCACGATGAGAGTTGCGCCGTTCTCCCGGGGCAGCGTGGCGTCAGCTCGACCAATGCCGAAGTCAAGCTCCGCGTCGTCGATGGTCAGGTCGCTCAGATCAAGCGTCGCATCGCCGATGCCCATATCGATCTCGAGATCAAGCTCCACATCTGAGTTGATCCCCAACTGCCACGCCGATTTCCGGCTCATGCTGATGTAGCCATAGCGTCTGCTGCCTTGGGTCGACAGCGTCACCTTCATGGGATCACCCTCGGAGACAGTGCGATGCAGCTCCTCGTTGCGGACGACCTGGACAGTGCCCTTCATCAGATCGGTCGAGTCGACGAGCGCCCCGATGGCGATGTTGCCGACGACGGGCTCGAGCGTGATCATGGCCGCGCCGGCGTTTCCGAGCTCGTAGTCTATGTCGACCGGCTCGCCGCGCGCGGGGCGCAGCTCACCCGTGTCGGTCAGCCAGATGCCCCCCGCGATCAACCCGATGATGATCGCTGCTGCTGCCAGCGACCCCCAGACCGATTGGCGACCGAGCAGGACCTCAAGACCGGCCCCGATCAGCAGAATGGGCCAGAGTCTGAGCATATCCCATACGGTCCAATCAAGATACCCCAGATTGTTGAGCAAGAGAATGGCGCCGATGCCGACCAATAGGGTCGGCCCAACCAGATTCACATGTCGCTTTTCCATGACCCGCCTACCTGCGAACGTTCTTCAGAAGGATGTATGCTCCCGCTGTCATCAGGAGTACCGGCCAAACCAGACCGGCAAGCCGAGTGGTGACAGAGAGGACGATAAGGCCGACGATTGCCAGAGCGCCCGCAGGGAAGAGGGCCCAGCCCATACGCTGATTCGCCGTCGGCAGCAGGTACACCAAGGCAAAGGTGAGTGCCATTCCCAGCAGGAAGAAGGCGGCGAAGACGTCCTCGTGGATGAAGGGCTCGACGGCGATGCCCAAGGCCAGCGAGAGCAGCACGCCGCCGGGAATGATGGCCCACCACTCCTGGTAGCGCGTGGTGACGTAGATGATCCAGAAGCTCAGGGCAAGTCCTCCCAGGACAATGCCGCCGCCGATCAGGTTGCCCAGCTTGGGGAAGACAGCGTCGATGCCCATCAGCGTGCCGATGCTGAGCAGCGCCATGGCCGGGATGGCGGCCCACCAGTTTTCCCGGTTCTCCAGAAACGTGAAGCCGAAGGTCAGCCCGGCTGCGACAAACAGCAACGCCCAAACGCCCCCCAGAGCCAGGATCTGCAGACTCTCCAGGAGGAACAGGATGCCCATCACAACAAGCAGAATACCCCAAAGTGTTCTTGAACGCCAGATTCTCATTGCACGTCTCCTCTGTGTCAACGGATGCTTATTGAGCCCACGCCCATAGTCAGGCGGATGTCAGCCCGGTTCTCGGCGGTCTCGTAGTTGGGTGATATGTAGGCGGCGCCCTGGCGGGGGAACCGGTGTTGGTCAACGCTGGTGCTGGACAGCCCGCCGTGGGCGTGGATGCGGGCCGCCACGCCCTCAGGGATTCGCAGGCTCACTGAAGCCGCGCCGCTTGATCCGTGGACCTCGGTGTATCCCGCGTTGGCCGGCAGCGTTACCACGGAGGAACTGGCACCGGACTTGAGGTGCAGGGCTGTGACCTTGAGGTGCTCCAGATCGAGCCTGCAGTCGCTGGCCCCGGTCTTGACCGTCAGCGCGATGGGGATCTGGTCCGTGAGATGGACGCTCCACTTGCGGCCCACGTGCTGTCCCCAGTACACTGGCCAACGGACGCCCGGCGTTGCGCCGATCCGCACCTTGGTCAATCCGTCCTCGCGCCGCACGCGATGCTCGACGCCACCCTCGAAGGTGCCATTCAGAAGCTCGGACGTACCCGCGCCGCTCTCGACACGGAGTTCGCCAGCACCGTAATCCAAC
>CBFCZM010000425.1:0-2251 GCA_965602565.1 uncultured Anaerolineae bacterium | reverse complement strand
GCGCCGCGGACGGCGTTGCGGGACGTCTTCCGCGCTGACGGGCGCTAGTAGACACTGACTGTGCGCTTCAGGAGGCGTAACACACCAGTAGACGTGCCGCCGGCACGTCTCTACAACGGCAGACCACGGCGTTGGGGTGTCCCGTCGCTCTCCTGAGGCTGAGTTGGGGTTGGAGGCGTGCGCCTTGGTGGTGCACGGCCTTGCTTCCTATGCGACCCCGCTCTAGAATACCTGCATTGAGCTAGATGAGGAGGATGCTATGACAGTGCATTGCTTTGAGCCGACTCAGTATCACAGTACCTTTGGGCCGCACGCGGCAGTGCTGCGGATCGCGGACGGGGACACTGTGGAGACGACGACGCTGGACGCACATGGGTACGACGTGCGGTGCGAGCTGGTGTGCGGGCGCCCGAATCCACAGACGGGGCCGTTTTATGTGGAAGGGGCCGAGTCCGGCGATGCGGTGGCGGTAACAATCGAGGCGGCGACGCCAAACCGGGACACGGGCTGGACGTATACGCCGGTCGCGTCGCACGTGGTGGACGCGGACTTTGTCCCTGAGCTCCCGGTGAGGGAGCGGATGACGTGGGCACTGGATCTGGTGCAGAGAACGGCACGCCCGGCGGAACCGGTGTCCGGGCTGGAAGGGCTCGTGCTTCCGCTGGCGCCGATGTTGGGCTGTCTGGGTGTGGCGCCAGCCCACGGTCAGGCGATCTGGACGGCTACATCGGGTCCCCACGGCGGCAATATGGATTATCGTGGCCTGGTCGCGGGGGTGACGGTGACCTTCCCGGTCTTCGTGCCCGGGGCGCTGATCCATCTGGGTGACGGGCATGCGGTGCAGGGCGATGGCGAGATCGTGGGGACGGGGATCGAGACGTCGTTCGACGTACGCTTCTCGGTGCGCGTGCTGAAGGGGAAGCAGATCGCGTGGCCGCGCGGCGAGGACGCGGACTATCTGTTTACGATGGGCAACGCACGCCCGCTGGATCAGGCACTGCAGCACGCGACGACGGAGATGCTGCGCTGGCTGGCGGAAGACTACGGCTTGGGCTTTGGGGCCGGAAGCACGCTGCTGGGGCAGGTGGTGCGCTATGAGGTCGGCAATGTCTTCGATCCGGCCTATACGATGGTGTGCAAGGTGCCGAAGGAGGTGCTAGCGAGCAGACGGTCGAGCTGACAGCTATCGTGACACCCACGGGTTTCCGGCGATCCAGAAGCGCCAGGGACGGGCCTGGGCATCTTCCCCGCCTGTGACGCGGACACGGGGACCGGTCATCACGATCTCGTTGGGGGCCAGAGCCCCGTCCACAACGGTGAGCCGGGTGCCGGTGCAGAGGTCCAGGTCGTTGTGGTCACCGGTGAGGTCGAGCGCCTGGGCGAGTCTGGCCGGCCCGTTGGTGAGATCCAGGTCGCGCCGGGGCTGGACGCACCGGACGCCCTGACGCCGATGGGAGCGATGCCGGCGGAGGACGTCGAGGCCGCTCAGGGGTTCGACGGCGCGGATGAGCACCGCGCCGGGCGTGCTTGCGGGATGCGCGGCGATGTTGAACATCCAGTGGACGCCGTAGATGAAGTAGACGTAGGTATGGCCGGGCGGACCGAACATGGGGAAGTTGCGCGCGGTGGGGCCGCGGTAGGCATGGGAGGCGGCGTCGGCGGATCCACGGTAGGCCTCTGTCTCGACGACGCGGCAGACCACGGTCACATCGTCAAGGATGCGAATCAGCTGTTTGCCGATCAACGCGTGGGCCACGAGGGCCGGTTCGCGGCTGTAGAAGCTGCGGGGCAGGGGGCGCGTATCCAATTTGACTTTGGACTCCTATTGGCGTATGCTCAATCTGTGGTGTGTGCACATGGTGCAACAGGTGCGATGCTGGCTAGCCCCCGAATCCAGTGACCGGAGGAACAGCGATGAGTGACATACCTGACTGGCTGGTAGAATTGGCCGCGCAAGGCAGCGACGACGATCAAGAGGCGGAAGACCGTGATGATGATGTCCTTGACTTCGCATCCTCAGAGTCCCCCGTCCATACGCCTGAGACCGAAGTCGCGGAGACTATGCTTGAGGTGGCCTCGGCACCGGTGGAGCCACCGCCGGAGACGGACGCCGACCCTATGGATGTGCTGCGGAGCCAGGTCGAGGCCGATGAGCTGGAAGACTCGCTTGAGCCGGTCAAGCCCAGGCGCCGTATTGGCCTGCGGCTGCCCGGCTTGCTGCCGTGGCAGCAGTTCGTCTTGGCGCTGTTGT
>CBFCZM010000424.1:0-2286 GCA_965602565.1 uncultured Anaerolineae bacterium | reverse complement strand
TCGAGGCTGGGTGGCATCACCTGGATGGTGAGATGGCGCTGAAATACGCACGCACGCGCCATGCCAACAGCGATTTTGACCGCGCCCGACGCCAACAGCAGGTGGTGATGGCGATTCTGGATCGTGTGACCTCCTACGAATTGCTGCCGGAGTTGGCGCGTACAGCGCCTGAACTCTACACGACACTGTCTTCCTCGGTCATCACCGGCATGGCGCTGGATCAGATGCTGGCATTGGGGAATCTGGCGATCGATGTGGATCGGGAAGCCATTCGGTTTGGCGTGATCGACCAGGCTTGCACGCAGCCGTGGGTGACGCCGGAGGGCGCTCAGGTACTGGTTCCTCTGCGGGATCGTATGAGAGAGGTCCGTGACTACGTTTTCCAGGCCACACCTATGGAGACGATAGCCGGGGAGGAGGTCGTGACTCTGCCGACGCCAACCCCTGAGGTGGCGACAGTTGCCGTTCTCAACGGCACCGCGCGCGCTGGGCTGGCCGGTTTCACGGCTGACCTTCTGCGGGCTCAGGGGTTCGATGTTGTCCACGTGGGCAACGCGGATCGACAGGACTATGCGAGCACGCTGGTTGTGATCAACCACGACAAACCTGTGACTACCAGTGGCGTTGTGCGCTCCCTGAGCCTCCAGCCGACGGCTGTGGTCCAAGGGCAGGACACGGAGAGCACGTATGACATCGTCGTTGTGCTGGGGCAGGACTTTGAGCTCCCCCAATCCTGAACGCTCGTGGGTTGCGTGATGTGATGCTAGGAGTGTCTGGATGAGCGAAACCGCCGAGGCCAGGACTGAGCAGCCTAAGTTGCCTTACAAGCTGCTGATTCGACTGGGGCTGCTGCTGATCTATCTGGTCGGCACAGCCGTCGGTGGCTATGTCACTTTCACACGCGTACGTGATCAGGTTGCAGCCTCGGATATTCTACCGGACTTCACAATCGACAATCCGGCGCATGAGGAGAATCCCAACGTCGAACGACTGGAGGGGGAGACGCTCCCGGTGTGGACGGGCACGGATCGTGTGACGGTTCTCATCCTGGGCATCGATGAGCGCGTCCAGGAGGACGATTTCTGGCGCACCGATACGATCATGCTGGCGACCCTCGATCCTGTGACCATGCAGGCCGGGGTCCTTTCGGTCCCGCGCGACCTCTGGGTGCCGATCCCCGGCTACACTGAGAACCGCATCAACACCGCGCATGCCCTGGGCGACGCCTATGATCATCCCGGCGGCGGGCCGGCATTGGCGGTGGAGACGATAGAGTATAACCTGGGTGTCGAGATCGACTACTACGTGCGGATCAATTTCCAGGCCTTTATCGATATGGTGGATCTGATCGGTGGCATCGATATAGATGTGCCGGAGCCGATTGATGATGACTGCTATCCCACGGCGGACTACGGGTGTGAACAACTGCACTTCGATGCGGGTGAGCAGCACTTCTATGGTGACATGGTGCTGAAGTATGCGCGGGTGCGCAGTACGTCGGGCGGAGACTTCGATCGAGCGCGCCGCCAGCAGCAGGTGACTAGAGCGATCCTGAAGCGCGTCACGGACGCCAAGATGCTGCCGCAGTTGGCGGGCCGCGCGCCAGAGATCTGGCAGCTGGTCGAGGATTACACCAAGCTGGATCCGGATCTCCAGTTGGAGGAGATCATTGCCTTGGCGAATCTGGCGACGCAGGTTGACTTTGACGCCATCCGCTTCCGCGTGATCGACGAGACTTGCACCATCTTCGCGATGACCCCAGATGAGGAGCAGATCCTGATCCCGCTGCGGGACAAGATCCGCGATGTGCGCGATGAGGTGTTGGGGTTCAAGGCCGAGAGCGATGGACTCGCGACGCTGGAGGGGGAGGCAGCCACCATCGCCATCCTTAATGGGACGGCTACCGCTAGCCTTGCCTATGCGACCGCGGAGTTCCTTGAAGCGAACGGCATCTCGATCGTGCATTATGACAACGCAGATCGGGGGGACTACGATACGTCATTGGTTATCCTCAACCGCGACATGCCGCTGACGGGCGCACAGCTTCTCTCGATGCTGCGCTTGCCGCAGTCAGCCCTGATCAACGGATCGAACCCCACAGCTGCGCACGATGTCGTCGTGATCTTGGGCGCGGATTACGCACCTGAGTAATCGCGATCACGCGTGACCTAAGGCTGTCCCAGGGGTTTCATGATGATGTAGTTGAACCCGTTCATCGGAACGTGTTCGACCAGCCCGTAGTGCTGCCCGATGGTCGCCAGCACCGGCGGTGGGTAGAACTGCGCG
>CBFCZM010000423.1:0-2318 GCA_965602565.1 uncultured Anaerolineae bacterium | reverse complement strand
GGAACTCCTGCCAGACGAGCAGCCCCAGAGCGTCACAGAGGTCGTAGAAGGTCGTCTTCTCCAGATAGGCACCGCCCCACACGCGCAGGATCGTCACATGCAGATCGCGGTACAGCTCCAGGCGCTGGCGATAGGCATCTTCGTCGACATCGGCGAAGTTGGGACGGATCGGTGTCCAATTGAACCCCTGTAGAAAGACGGGTCGGCCGTTGACGAAGCAGATCCAGGGGTCCGCGCCTTCGGGTGAGCCCTCGCATGGCTGCCACTCGACGTGCTTGAACCCCACGGTTCGCGTTGCCACGTCCAGTTCCGCACCGGTATCGTCCAGCAGCGTGACGGTGAGGTCGTACAACGGCTGGCTGCCGTATCCGTTGGGCCACCAGAGCTCGACACTCAAGTCCTGCCATGCCACCTCAATTGATGCCGTGTCGCTGCCCAGGTCCAGGCGTTGTTCCCGAATCGCGGCCCCCTCGCCGGCGGCGCGCAGCGAGAGCCGTGCTGCGGTGGCGCCCTCGCCGGCTGCCGACCCGCGGACGGTGAGTTGCCCGGTCGGCGGGTCGAGTGCCGCGTCGGTCGTGACAGTCAGGTCTGTGATCTCACCGGCGGGGACGACCTCAAGCTGGATGCTGTCCCAGATGCCGATCTGAACCAATCGGGCGGTCCAGTCCCAACAGTAGTTGAACCGCGGCTTCCACTCCGTCATCCGCGACGTGTAGCCAAACTGGCCCAGCCACCGCGGTGGGCATTCGAAGACGATCTGCAACCGGTTCAACGAAGGGATGAGGAACGGCGTCAGATCGACGGTTAGCGGGAGATGGCTGTTGTCGAAGCTCGAGATCTCCTGACCGTTAAGTCGGATGAGGCCGTTCCCGTCGAGGCCCAGACACCGGAGCCGCGTGGCGGCGCCGCTCTCGATCCAGCCATCCGGCAGTGTCGCTTCGTAGATCCAGTGGCGGTTCTCCACCCATTCGCACTGCTGGTAGTTCATGCCAACGGACCAATCGGGGATCACGCCGGCAGTGAGAAGTGCCTGCTGGACCGATCCTGGCACCGGTGCCGGCACGGCGGGAGTCTCGGCGCGTTGGGTTGTGTCTATGTGCATAGCCGGCTCAAAGCGCCAGGCGTGCGGCCAGAAACCGGCGACATGCCACTCAAGTTCGCTGAGGTCGTGGGTTGTCTTCATAGTGATTCCCTGTAGTTGACTCATACGTGATCGAAGGGCAGGACATAGCACGGCACCGGCAGCAAGGCGGCCAAGCCCTGTGGTATCTGATCCATAGCGTCGAGGGGCGGCCCGCCAAGAACCAAGCGCGTCATCTCTATGGGTGAGAGCTCGATGTAGGCTTTGGCGTGGTTGCCGGACCGGATATCGACAGCGCCGTTCTCCACCGTAATCGTGGTGACGGTGGTGCGGTCGTGTTCGCGCATACCCAGTGCTACCGCGAAGTCACGTAGCGGGGCGGCCTGCTTGACCAGGGCATCCTGCGCCTGAGCCAGGAGTTGCGCGAGGTCGTTGATCCGGTACATGCCGCTGTAGCCGCTGCTCCAATAAGAGACAAAGGGCATCACGCGCCCGACGCGTGTCCTGTCCCACATCGAGACTTCCCAACCGGCGCTGTCGCCGAAGTTCCAATCCAGGAGTGCGCGGATCATACCGACCTCGTTTCCGGAGGTTGAGACCAGCTCGCCGATCCTGATGCTGTGCCTCGCCTGGCCACGCAGAATGGCGTAACCATCCTCACTGACGAAGAACCGATGATCCAGTTTGTGGATCTGATGGTCCAGCCCCGGGCGGACAGTGTAGCAGCCGGCCTCGCTCTGCAGCCGCTCGATGGTTGCCAATGCCTCC
Source organism: uncultured Anaerolineae bacterium (assembly GCA_965602565.1). Classification (GTDB taxonomy): domain Bacteria; phylum Chloroflexota; class Anaerolineae; order B4-G1; family SLSP01; genus PWVB01. Next base: position 469 of record CBFCZM010000423.1, on the reverse strand, counting down.
TCCGGCATGACTTCTTCGATCTCCACCGGCTGGACGTTGTGCCATTCGAGTGACCGCTGTGACAAGCTGAGAACGTAGCTCGGAGAGGCGATTTCCCAGCCGAAGGTGTTGTAGCGCTGGCGGTCGCCGCCAAGCCAGGAGACCGGATAGCCGATGCGCCGCATCTCGTCGATGATGTGATAGAGGAGCTGGGTCATGTAGCCCTTGCCCCGGGCCTTCGCAGCCGTGGACACGGCACCGATGCCGCCCACGGTGAGCCGGACGCCGGCGGTGACGGTCTCGATAGGATACACGCCGACCTGGGAGACGATCTCCCCGTCCTCCTCAATCACATAGGCCCACGACAGAGCTTGCTCTGTGGGCCGGTACAGGTGCGGATACGCACGCTGGAAAAAGGCCTTCGAGTGTCCGAAAGCGCGCTCCACGTAGTGCATAAACGCGTCGAATTCCTCACGCTGTACATTCCGTA
>CBFCZM010000422.1:0-2337 GCA_965602565.1 uncultured Anaerolineae bacterium | reverse complement strand
GCACCGCAGATTTCCCCTTTGCTATCTACGGAACGCTGCGAGAATCCCCACCCTACATTCACGATCTTGAGGGTGAGGCAGAATGGTCCAACCGGCTCTACTTCCAGATGGGGCACCTAATTGAGGACGCAATCGTGTGGATGGACGCCCTGCTGGCCACGGCCTTGGATCCCCAGATCAGCGTGCCCAGCTCCATCCCGGCACTGACGCCACTGGAACAAGAGCTGGTGGTCTATGCCGTCCAGGAACTCCACGGGCGATTCACGGTCAAAGCCCTCCATCAGGCCTTTGCCGAGAGGATCTCCCACCGGGCTCTCTCAAGGCTGGCCCAGAAGTGGGAGGCCACGGGATTGCTGACGGAACATCCTCGACGGGTCACCATCGCACTTCGCACCTTGGTGGAGCAAAGCGACCGCCTGTCCACATAGTATTGGAGAACACCATGCCGACAACGGGTCTCGAGCAGAGGAGCATCAACGCTCTGCGAATCCTTGCGATCGATGGCGTCCAGCAGGCCAACTCTGGACACCCCGGACTCCCAATGGGGATGGCCGACGCTGCTTACGTCCTCTGGACACGCCACCTCAAACACAATCCCAACGACCCGGCCTGGCCCAACCGCGACCGGTTCGTTCTCTCCGCAGGCCACGGATCAATGCTGCTCTATGGCTTGCTGCACTTGACCGGCTATCCCCTGTCCCTTGGGGCACTCAGGCAGTTCCGCCAGTGGGGCAGCGAGACGGCGGGGCATCCGGAGCATAGCGTCGACTTGGGCATCGAGACAACGACAGGCCCCCTCGGCCAGGGCTTTGGCGCCGGCGTGGGTATGGCCATCGCTGCACGCCATATGGCTGCGCGGTTCAACCGCAGGGGATACCCCCTCTTCGATCACTGGATCTACGCAATTGTATCCGACGGAGATCTGATGGAGGGCGTCACACAGGAAGCCGCATCACTTGCGGGGCATCTTGGACTGGACAGCCTCATCTACCTTTATGATGACAATGATATCTCCATTGAGGGGTCGACGGATCTTGCCTTCACGGAGAACGTCAGCACACACTTCGAGGCCTATGGATGGCACGTCCAGGAGATCGATGGGCACAATACAGATGCCGTGGACGCTGCGATCCGCGAAGCCAAAGCAAGTAAGGGACACCCACACTTGATCATATGCCACACGCATATCGGCTTTGGCAGCCCCAATATGCAGGGCAGTGCAAGAGCGCACGGCAGCCCGCTGGGCGCCAGCGAAGTGCGTGCCACCAAAGAAGCGCTCGGCTGGCCCTCTATGGAGCCCTTCTTCGTGCCGAATGATGTGGTTGCACAGTACCGCCTGGCCATCCCGCAGGGCGAGCGCGCAGAGGCGATCTGGCAGGATATGCTGACCAACTTCGAGCAAGCCTACCCCGAAGAAGCCAAGGAACTGCGTCGCGTCATGTCAGGTGATCTGCCCGAGAACTGGGAGATGGCACTGCCGAGGTTCAGCCCTGCCGACGGCGCCACGGCGACACGCGCGGCCTCCGGGAGGGTGCTGCAGGCCCTGGCACCGGTGATTCCGGAGCTCATGGGCGGCTCTGCTGACCTGGCACCCTCAACTCAGACATTCATCAGCGGTTACGGGGATTTCCAGACGGCAACGCCAGAGGGCAGAAACCTGCACTTCGGTGTCCGTGAGCACGGCATGGGCGCCATCCTCAACGGCATGGCACTGTACGGGGGCGTGCGGCCCTATGGCGGCACCTTCTTGGTGTTCTCAGACTACATGCGCCCGGCGGTCCGACTGGCAGCAATGATGCGACTACCCGTGACCTATATCTGGACGCATGACTCGGTCTTCCTTGGCGAAGACGGACCGACGCACCAGCCCATCGAACACCTGATGTCACTGCGCGCTATCCCCGACCTCACCGTCATCCGGCCGGCTGATGGCAACGAGACCGCTGCAGCCTGGAAGGTCGCGCTGGAACACAGACGTGGTCCGGTGGCATTGATCCTAAGCCGGCAGAAACTGCCGATCCTGGAGCAGACCGGAAGGCTGGCCCGGGAAGGCGTCGCACGCGGGGCCTACGTCTTGAGCGATTCACCCCTCGATCGTATCGATATGATCATCATCGCGACAGGCTCCGAAGTCGCCGATGCTCTGGGGGCCCAGAAACTGCTGTCCGAACGGCGGATCGGGGCGCGCGTGGTCAGCATGCCTTGCTGGCGGATCTTCGATGAGCAGCCCGTCTTCTACAAGCTCAACGTGCTGCCCGATGGCGTGATCAAGCGTCTGGCTGTCGAGGCGGGGTCCCCCCTGGGCTGGGAACGGTACGTTGGCAGCTACGGCAGCAT
>CBFCZM010000421.1:0-2347 GCA_965602565.1 uncultured Anaerolineae bacterium | reverse complement strand
GCAGACGCCGGGCCTGGAACCCTCCAACCCGCTCAGGCCACCACAGACGACGCCGGCGTCATCCAGGCCACGTACACCGCCTTCAAGCTCGAACCTGGTCTTGAGTCTACCAGCACTCGGCACGAGGTCACGATCTCCGCCAGAGACAACGCCACCGGCCTGACCGGATCCGGTTCGATCTTCGTCAATCAGTATCAACTCACCGTCCTGTACGGGGAATACATCCCCGCGTGCACACGATGCACGTTCCCTTCGGAGTTCACGGTTTCGGTCACCGACTACTGGAACAATCCCATCCCCAATGCGCCACTCACCCTCCGCATTGAAGGGGGGAGTTCTGATGGAACATTAGTGTTGGATGCCAGTTCAGGCAGCAACCAGCAGGAGATCACGCTTGCCACTGACAACAATGGACGCGCGACCGCATATTACAGGTGGCAAGGCAGCGTCGATATCGCCGAGGCGGTACTGCGGGTGGTGGTCCTTGACGGGACAACGCATGCCCAGGAAACGAAGGCCATCACAGTGCACGGGCTTGATATCGCCATGGCCAGGGTTGAGGAGGCCGGATTCACAGGCGTCACGGGACAGCAGGCCTTCCTCAAGATCTACTTCAAGGAGCGCGCCCATCCTGATCTCCGGCTGGATCGATTCAATACCGACTCGCCCAACAAGCTCGGCCTCCGAGTTACGATTGGGCAGTATCACTCGGATGGCGCGGATACCAGCGTGACCTTTGAGAGCACCGGGGGATGGGAAGAGGATGCGGGGGGGCTCTTTGTGAAGATGTATAATACGCCTCACATGCCTTACGTCATCCCGGTGAACGATGGCAGCTCGTGGTACGATGTGCGGGTTGATGCCGTCGTCGATCGCGATGTGTTGCTCCCCGATCTGGTCAGGCAAAACAATGACACCATCATCGTTCTCAGAACCGGCTCCCCCGACGGCTGGCTGCATACCTGGCTGAAAGATGGGATACTGACGCCCCATTCCTGGGCAGGCGTGGTCTTCAAGTGCGTCGGCCGATTCCTTCCCGTCGTTGGGGACGCGATGACGGCTATCGACTCTCTCAACCAGGCCTACAACCTGGACGTGCTCGGTCTGGGGCAAAGCACCGCGCAGGTTGTCACGGATGTACTTGAGAAGAAGAGCGCTCTACTGCCGGTACCTGGCGTGCTCGACAAAATAGGGCAAACAAAGGCCTCAGCTGTCAATAACGTTGTCAGCTGCCTGCAGGACACCTACGCTGTCTACAAGGAGAAGAATCCGCAAGGCTCCTCCCGTTTGGGGGGACTCTGTGCAATGTTGGCAACTGCGCAGTATGAGCTAGACCCGTCTATCGCCATGGATGAAGCGGACGCCGAGATGCTCTCAGCAGTTCAGGACAGGTTCGTGCAGGGCATGCTGCTCGATTCGCCTGAGCTGCGTGGCGTTGTGGTGTACGGGGTGGGCGCCGGCAATGTGACTCTGCGAGATAGTTCGGCACGTGTGTTCGAAGATCAAGAGCGGATGAGTGACCAGGGCAATGTGGCCGTCTATGTCCTTCCCGTGGCTGAGCAATTCACATTGGAAGTGGCAACCGACCGGGCTTTTGACATCGGAGTCTATGAAGCGGGCGATGATGAGACCAGCCGAAGGACAATCCGCCACGAGGTTCAGGCAGGGCCCAACCTGGCGGCGATCATGGCCATTGGCGGCACTTCTGACTATGACCTGGAACTTGACAACGATGGCGACGGCGCGGTCGATGAGACCCTGAACGCTCAGGCTACGACGCTGGATGTTGCGAAGCCGCAGATCACAGATCGGCATCCGGAACAAGGTGTGACGGTTTCAGCGGAGGACGCCTCCATTCTTGCCCGCTACGCTGACAATCCGGGCGGGACAGGCATTGACGTCCAGGCACTCAGGATCTTCGTGGACGGCGTTGATCTCACGGCCAACGCAGACGTGCAACCTGACTATCTCTATCTGTCCTCGTCAGACATCGGGGCCGGCGAGCACACTATCAGGCTTGTGGTGAGTGATCGGGACGGCAATGCTGCCGTTGCCGAGTGGACGTTCACTGCCGCTCAACAGGGATTCTCTCTTGCACCCAACACCACCATCCTGCTCATTGGCGGGGTCGTGGGTGGCGGAGTTCTCTTGATCCTGCTGGTGGGTGCCGTCTTTGCCGTTTCCTACTTCAGAAAACGTCGTCAACCAGTGCTCCCGCGCGCCCGGCAACGCTCCCAGACCGCGGGGCGTGGGGGGGCTGTTCAGGACCGGCAGGGCAATTGGTGGACTCAGGATCCCAGCACCGGAAGATGGCTCCTCTGGAAGGGGCAGAGCTGGCAGGCCTCTC
>CBFCZM010000420.1:0-2374 GCA_965602565.1 uncultured Anaerolineae bacterium | reverse complement strand
ACGCTATCCGCCTCCAATTGCATACTGCAGTGAGTGCAGAACAGCAGATCGCTGTCCTCCGCGCCCGACAGCGTTGCAGGGACTGTCGACGGATGTGGTGCAGCGGGCAAGGAGCCTACGGCATTCGCAACCTTGGGGAGCGCCTGCTGGAGGGGAGACCCACACTCCTCACAGAACTTGGCATCGCCGGGCTGTTGGGCACCGCAATTCGGACACAAGGGCATCATCATCTCCTATCCCCGACTACCATCAAGCATCTCGTTGGATATTGCGGCCGAATACACCGGCCGGGGCCCTCAACAGGAAACTGCCTCCAATTGGGTCCGCCCCACCCTCATCCTCTGCATGCAGCGCCCCACGGTCTCCGAGCGCGTCTGCCCTACCTCGATTGTGGCAGCAGCTCCACCTGGTGCCGGCCCCATCCACAACCACCGCATCCGCATACAGCTCTGCTTGCCCGACACCTATCAGGCCAGCGGAATCACCAGGCCGGCACAGTGAACTGGTTCGGCCAGTCTCCTGTATGCGGCATTGCCAAGGTCGAGATCACAATCAGCACAGCTGCGCCTCAACTTGCGCGATTAGCACCGTGACATTGTCGTAGCCTCCGGCCTCGTTGGCCAGATCGACGAGTTCTTCACAAGCCGCCTGGGGAGAGGACGCTTCATGCCACACATGCCACAGCACTCGATCCTCAACCATATCCGTCAATCCATCCGAGCACAACAGCAGCGCCTCACCCGGGGACAGACTCACCTCAAACAGATCGTACGCCACCTTGGCAGTGTCCCCAATCACCCGGTAGATCACACCCTTCTGCGGATGGTTGCGTGCTTCTTCAGGGGTCAACTGCCCAATCGCGATCAAGCGCTGCACCAGGGAGTGATCTGTCGTAACCTGGCGCATACCGGATGGCGTGAGACAGTAAGCGCGACTGTCGCCAACGTTGAGCACCATCGCGGAACTGCCGACCAGCAGCGCCATGACCAATGTTGATCCCATGTCGTTGAGCATCGCTTCGCGCTCCACAAACACAGCCTGGTTGCCGGCTTTGGCTGCGCGCGTGACCCAGGCCTTCGCATCCAACGGCTGCCCCCCGGCAACTTCGGTCCGCAGGATGTCGGTCTCTCGAGACAACGCCTCCACGATCAGGCGACTGGCCACATCCCCGGCCGAGTGTCCCCCCACGCCATCGGCCACAGCGACCACGCCAGCCGACATCGTCACCGCGGTCAACGCTGGGGAAAGATCGATAGATAGAAAGCTGTCTTCGTTGAGCTTCCGCAAGCGGCCAACATCACTGTGGGCGCCGATTCTGTAGCTGACGTGTTTCTGTTGGTGGATAAGCTCTCGCGCGCGGGAGAGCGCAACCGCGAAATCTGCTGCCTTCAGTACCCCGGCCGCCCTCGACACCTGTGACAGAACCCGAGCGGCCGGTTCGGCCAAGGTGAGCGCCGCCTTGATCCCATCCCGGCCTGTTGCCAGGTTCACCAGGATCCGCGCCAAGCCCCGTACATTGTCAGACGAGCGTGTTCTGATCTCATCATCGATCTCATCGGCAAACAACGCGACGTTGCCAAAGCAGCGCCAGCGTGCGGCATCTCCATCCAGAAGTACTGATTCCAGGACAACCTCTGTCAGCACAACCGCGTGATCGTGGAGATAGGTCAGCCCTTCAGCCAGCGAAATCCCCCAGGAGAGTACATCTTCCAGCCGCTGCGTAGCTGTGAGCCGGGAGGCCAGTTGACGCCGCACATCCGGCACGACAACGAAATACCAGACCGGGCCGAAAGACGTCTCCATGAAAGCACGCATCGGCGTCACAACCGCGCGATGGGAGAGCTGACGTGTCATCAATTGCGAGATCCTGGCGAAGCTTTCGGCGTCCTCGATCTCATTGGCCACAAGCATGGGATGCTCGGGACGCGGATCGGGCAGTAGGCGCCCACAGCGTGGGCAGGCGCTCCCGACACCAGATCCCAGCTCGACAAAGCAGTTTGGGCATAGATCAAGCGCCACAGTCGACTTGACTTCGTAGATGCTCGGCCCATCAGCCGAGGCTTCTGCACTCAGGATGAGGAACCGACCCTCGTCCAGAAGCGTTCCTTCGGGAAGCAGCGCACTCTCCGCCTCCGGAGCAGAGACCGGTTCCGGCTGCGCCATCTGAGCCCGTTTCCTGCCGGGCATACCGCGAATGAGAAAGAAAACACCGGTAGCGGTGATCACAAACAGCAAACCACCAACCCCGGCTAGCAGCACCAGTGTCGCCGGCGATGGCTGCAGCCTCGCCGGTCCCACAACGCCGGTATCTGGTGTATCGAGGGGTGAGGTGGCACCCTACGGAGACTGATCCGCTGACGGAGATACCGGATCA
>CBFCZM010000419.1:0-2385 GCA_965602565.1 uncultured Anaerolineae bacterium | reverse complement strand
AAGCCAAGGTATCTGCGGCTGATCAAGGTGAATCTGGAGGCCAGTGGCTACCAGGTCATCACGGCGGACAACGGCGCCAGTGCCGTGGAACTGGCCGCGACAGAAACACCCGACCTCATACTGCTGGATATCATGCTCCCACACAAGGACGGCTATCAAGCCTGCCGCGAGATCCGCGCCTTCTCCGCCGTCCCCATCATCATGCTCACGGCCTTGGGCCAGACCGACGACATAGTAAGAGGACTGAACGCCGGTGCAGATGACTACATCCCCAAACCATTCAGCGCTCAGGAACTCCTGGCCCGGATTCGTGCAAGACTGCGCCGGGCCCACCAGGTTTCCCAGCATGAGATCGAGACTGTGCACCGGATTGGTGGTGTTGAGCTGGACCTGACACGGAAGCGTCTCTTCGTGCGGGGGGAGGAGGTGCATCTCACCCCCACCGAGTATCGACTTATCGTCGAACTCGTCACCAATGCTGGCCGCGTTCTGATCCCCGGATATCTCCTGGAGCAGGTCTGGGGATCGGAGGACAACGGACCTCAGCTGATATGGCAGGCCATCCACAGGCTGCGTCGCAAGATCGAACGCGACCCCGCCAACCCCGTCTATATCCAAACGCGCCCGGGTATCGGCTATGTCTTCCTCGGGGACGAGACTGAACTCGATGGTTGATCCCGTCCTCATTGCGGAGATCCTGGTCCCCGTGCCCATGGACTTCGCGATGGCCTGGTTTCTCGCACTGGCCGACCATCCGGAGCGCTACGCATTTGAGAGTCACGCAGGCTTTGCCTTCACACGGGGAGAGTTCGGGGAGCCCGGCGCTCGATTCCAAACTGAGGAGCGGTTCGCCGGGTTTGTGAAGCTCGTGCTCAGATTCGAACTCGCCGAGGTTGGGGATCGCCGGTTCGTCTTTAGGCTGCTCAGCCCGCCCCGCAACATCTGGGGCTGCTTCGAACTGGAGCCAGCCTCACAGAACACGACGCACCTCCGCCTGGCAGTGGGCAGTGACCGAAGCTTCCAGCGGCGGTTGCTGCGGCTGCCACCCGTGCGGGGAGCCGTACAGCACCAGATCGCGGGCGAGGTAGCGCACATCAGCGAGTCGATGACGTCACTCTACCAGACTGCGGAGGAGTAGAACATGGGATTCCTGAAGAAGATCATCGAAGCGGTGTTCGGCTCAGGTGGCGGAGAGATCCGCGATCCTGACGGCATCTATCTGTACATCAAGTGCAGCCGCTGCGGTGCGCTTGTGCGTGTTCGCGCCGACAAGCGGCACGATCTGCAGCGGGACTATGACAGCGGCGAGTTGATTCTGCGCAAGGAAGTTATGGATGGTGCCTGCTTCAGCCTAATCCAGACGACAACACGCTTTGACGCCGGCTACAGGATCATCGACCAGCAGATCGAGGGCGGCGAGTTCATCTCCTGGGAGGAGTACCAGAAACTCACCACACCGACTGAGAGCCAGCACGAGGCGACGGAAACACCGCCCAGGACCTCCTAGGTCACGAGCTTCACAGTTCGCGAGCTCCTGGAGAGCTGCTGTCCAGCCTGAGCCGCCACCTCACGCATCTCCTGTCGCAGACGTGACGCGTTCTGCCCAGCGTACATCACGATCGACGATCGCCGCGAACGTGGGCAGTAGCCACGATAGGCCAGATTCGTGTCCCACGTCGGTGAGCGTCCTGACGGCGGCAGCCCAATCACTTCGATCGCCACACGCCGCACACACTGGCTCCATCAGCCGGCTGAACACCCATGGCCCACTTGAGCGCGATCTACGGTAGATCAATCAGGTACCAAAGGGCCGTCGCACCGGATTCCGCATAGGCAGCCACGCGCTCGCGCAAGCTGTCCAGCACCAGGTCATCGCCGATCAGATAGTCCTCGCCTACTACCACAGCGGGAGCCAGCCGCCGCTGATCCTCAGGTACGCCGAGTCGTTCGCCCAAGGCATCCGCAAGCTCGTAGTTCTCCTCCACCTTTCGCTCCTCGAAGGCGAGCTGTGGAAAGACACCCCTAAGGTAGATGAGGTCATAGCGCGTCCGTTCGCACGTATCCGTGCAACCAGAAGCCGACAGATAGAGTACGAAGATGGGCGACTGAGAGGCACACACGGTGCTTGCTTCATCGTCAACGCAACTGGCCACAGAATCCTCAGCCGTACCGGCGAAGGGATTCGCCCCAATTTCCCCAGCTGGTGCGGGTTGTGCTTCCATGGCCGACAGGGCATCACCTGACGGCCAGTCGTTGCCGCCGGCGCCGAAAACACACTTCAGGTGGTCGAGAAGCCCTGTTTGGATCGCTTGCTCGCCGACAAAGGCTGCGTTCGCAACGACAACGGTCGGGATTTCCCAGCGCCCGGCCTCACCGACAAGCAAG
>CBFCZM010000418.1:0-2395 GCA_965602565.1 uncultured Anaerolineae bacterium | reverse complement strand
CCGCCTTCTCGACCCTCAGCGATGTTGCGCTCTGCGCCAGCGTATCCAGGCCAGCCTCGTGCCACAGGGCACCGAACTGCTTGGCATCGTTATCGGTGGGCGCGCGCCATAGGCTCATAGCCGGGCCATCGACAACCACAGGGCGCCCGTTCTGCTCCCAGCCGCTGATGCGTCCGGATGCACGATCGAACGTGACCGCAAAGCCGGCGCCACGGACGACCACCACGTCAGCCGCTTCCTCGACCTGGATCGCCGGCATAGCAGCAACCGCCGCCATCTCGGCCGGTGCGGAGACGGGCAGTTGGAACTGCGCCCAAGCGACCTCGTGCCCCTTGGGCATCATCGGTTCAGGTTCGGCCAGCGTGAACGATAGCTTGAGCCACATCTCAGTGCCCGGGATAGCGCCCGGTAGCACGTAGCCCAGGCTCACGGTCTCACTCTGGCCCGCCGGCGTCGATAGCTGAGGGAGGTCGCCCGATTGTAGCGTCTCACCACCCGCCATCACGGACCACGCGACATCTAGGCCACTCAGATCCGTAAAGGCGTAACGGCTGGTGATTCGCACGGTGCCTGTCGCCAGATCCACAGCTTCCACGAGCACCGGTTCGAGCATCTTCTTGTATTCCCACAGCGAGGGATGGGGCACACGATCGGGCCAGACCAGGCCGTTGAGGCAGAAGTTGCTATCGTTGGGCTCATCGCCGTAGTCGCCCCCATAGGCGTACCACAACTCGCCATTCTCCGTCGTGCGGGCCAGCCCCTGATCGACCCAGTCCCACACATAGCCACCGACGGCGCGAGGGTAGCTCCTTACTACATCCCAGTACTCCTCGAAGGCGCCAGGGCTGTTACCCATCGCGTGCGCGTACTCACACATGATCACCGGACGCGTCTCCGTCTCATCAGCCGCGTGCTCAGCCAGACTATCGATGGACGGGTACATCAGCGAGATCACGTCCAACGCCTCGTCAACATAGCCGGGGTGGTAATGCACAAACCGGGTCGGCTCGTTCCTGTGGAGCCAGTTTGCGCAATCGACGAAGTTCGGGCCGTAGCCGGCCTCGTTCCCCAGGGACCAACCGATAATGGACGGGTGGTTCTTGTCCCGCGCCACCATCCGCGCCACACGCTCGATAAAGGCATCACGCCAGGCAGGCAGCTTCGCCGGCACGTCCCATATCCCGTGTGACTCGATGTTGGCCTCATCCAGCACGTAGAGCCCGTACTCATCGCACAGATCGTACCAGCGCGGATCATCCGGATAGTGGCACGTCCGCACCGAGTTGATGTTGAAACGCTTCATCACGCGTATGTCCGCCATCATGGAGGCAACAGAGACCGTATGGCCGGTCTCGGGATCATGCTCGTGACGGTTGACGCCCTGGATCAGCACCGGAACGCCATTGACGCGGATCTCGCCGCTCTCCCACTCAATCTTCCGGAAGCCAATCCGGGAGCGCTCGACCTGCACGACCTTGCCCGAGCTGTCGCGGAGAGTCACCAGCAGCGTGTAGAGCGTGGGGTGCTCGGCGGACCATTTGTCAGGATTCTCGACCCGGGCGGTCAAGGCAACCTTGCCGGCCTCGCCCCCGGGCAGCGCATCCGCCAACAGGCCTGCCGTCGAGATCACCGAGGCTGCGGCGGCGTTGTAAAGCAAGGCCTCTACCTCATAGCCCGAGGCACTGTCATCCCCCAGATTCCTGAGATCGACGGTGATGTTCAGATCGGCATCACGATAGGCGGCGTCCAGCTCGGTCACCACTGCGACATCCCATATATGGACTGCAGGCACCGACCACAGGACGACATCGCGGTAGATGCCGCTGAGCCGCCAGAAATCCTGATCCTCAAGATAGGAGCCGTCCGTCCAGCGGTAGACCTCAAGGGCTAGCACGTTCTCGCCCGCCTGCAGATAGGGCGTGAGATTGAACTCCGCGGGCATGCGGCTGCCCTGGCTGTAGCCGATCGGCTCACCGTTAAGCCAGAGATGGAACCCAGAATCTACGCCCTCGAGGCGGATGAAGATCTCGCGCCCTTCCCATCCGGCGGGCACCCCAAAGGTCGTGCGGTAGCAGCCGGTGGGATTGTTGTCGTGCGGCACCGTCAGTGGGTAGCTGTGTGATTCCTCCGGCAGCGATCGCTCAGCGATGTTGCGCGGCCCCTGCGCGTACATAGCGGCGATCGCGCCGCCAAAGCGTGGATCTATGGGGAAGGGATACTGAACGTTGGTATACATCGGCAGCCCAAATCCCTGCGTCTGCCAGTTGCCGGGGACTTGGATCGCGGACCAATCCGCGGTGTCATGGTCGACCATGAAGAAACCCTCCGGCACAGCATCCGGATTGGGGTAGAGCTGGAAGGTCCAGGTCCCATTCAACGATGCCACATCCGCGGC
>CBFCZM010000417.1:0-2416 GCA_965602565.1 uncultured Anaerolineae bacterium | reverse complement strand
AAGATGCCGCGCCAGCCACACGTAGGAGGACATGCTGTGCTCGTCCATCGGCTCCTCCATCCAGAGGAAGCCCAGCTTTTCCAGTTCACGACCCAGATAGAGGGACTCCTCACGCCCGTAGTAGTGATAGGGATCGAGCATCAGCGGGACATCAGACCCCACCGCCTCCCGCACCGCAGCACAAGCCGCCACATCGCGCTTGGGGTTCGGTGCTCCGGGAATCGGCGGCTGCCACGTATGCAGCTTGAACGCAGGATAGCCCCGGTCCATACACCATTCAGCAAACGCCGCGTACGCCTCGGGTGTGTCCAGCCCTCCCGCTAGGTCATCGCCGCACATTGTGCTGGCATAGGCAGGCACCTTGTCGCGATAGGCACCCAGCAGCTTGTAGACCGGCTGGCCGAGCGCACGCCCGGCGAGATCCCAAAGCGCACAGTCCACCACCATCAGGATCTTGTCACCCAGTGAGCCCAGATTCAGCCGCTGCTGCTCCTTCAGTCTCTGCCAGAAGGATTCGCGGTAGAACGGATCCTGGCCCATCAGCACCGGCTTGACCTGATTCTCCAGTACCCCCGCAGGGATACTGCCGAAGGCATAGCCCGCGACGCCGTCCGAGGTCTCAATCGTCACCAGGCTCTGGGTCGCCTCCCGAGGCGGGGCCGGATGGCCGTGTCCCTCTGAGTCGCGACCGGCGTGGGATGTATACGTGAACGTGCGTACCGAAACTCCGGTGATCTTCATCGCGTTTCCTCTCCCCCTAGGATAGCCATTGACTCAGATGTCTGGCGACAAACGCATCGTCGCTCAGCTCAGGATAGGCGCCAACCACACGGTCGATCTCCTCCAGCTGTCCCGGGGATAGGTTCTCGTCCGGATCGAGGCACCAGATGCCGTCGAGCAATCCCTGCCGGCGCAGGACCTCGTGGATACCGGGAATGCAGCCGGCGAAACCGTTCGCGGCGTCGAAGAACGCGCTGTTGGCATCCGTGATCTTGGCCCCCTGGGTGAGAAGCCAGGGCGGAATGTCTGCGCCCTCAGCGAACATCTGCTGGATATCGGACAATATGTCGACAGCCCTTCTTGTCCACACAGCCCAATGCCCCAGCAGCCCGCCGACAATACGCACCACTTGCGGGCCATCGGCAGTCTCCACCACGTACGGCGTCACCAGGTCCCCGACGATGTTGTCATCATTGCCGGTGTAGAGCACAACCTCCCCGGCACGCCCGGCGTCGCAGACGGCCCGCACCACGTCCAGCGTCTGATAGCGATTGAAGGGTGCGATCTTAATCCCGATCACGCCGTCAAGTTCGGCAAACGCACGCCAGAAGGCGTAGGGAAGAATGCGCCCGCCGACCGCCGGCTGCAGATAGAAGCCGATCACCGGCAGGATCTCGGCGACCGCACGGCAATGGTCGACCAGTGACTCGATCGCATCCGCGCCATCATAGGCGCCCAGGCTAACCAGCCCGGCGTGATAGCCGACCTCGCGCGCAAAGCCGGCCTCCTGCAGCGCCTGCTCCCGGCGACCGCAGATGCCGGCAATCTTCATGATCTGTTGGTCACGATGGGCACACCAGCCATCTATAGACTCGGAGGCAAACGCCAGTACCGGCTTGAAGAGCCCCACTTCGGGATCGCGAATGGCGAACTGCGTCGTGTGCACGCCTACGGCGAGACCGCCGGCGCCGGCATCGACGTAGTAGCGCAGCAGAGCGCGCTGATGGACGGCATCGAACCGCCGCAGCGCGTTGAGGGCCAGGGGCACTGCGGGGATCACCGTCCCGGCGCGGAAGCGGTCAAGGACCGCGGGGGGAATGTGCTGTGTCGAGGACATTGTGTCACACCTCACGCTGCAGAGAGATCAGTACTCGCCATCGACCACGGCGAAGTGCGTGGGCTTGTCAAGGGAACGCCCGCCGCGCTGGATCCAATCAGCCTGCCAACGGATCATGGCCGTAAGCGGCACGGAGGGATTCCCGAAATGGGCTATGGCCTCTGCGGAGTTGCTCAGATACATACAGCCTCCCGCTCGCTCCCCGACAAAATCAACGCCGACGCCGAACAGCTCTGCGAAAGCCTCGGCAACAGAGCGCACGGACGCCGTCTCCGGCCCGGTGACGTTCAGCACGTTGGCCGGCGACGCACAGTGTTCCAGACAGCGCAGTGCCCAGTGATTTGCATCGCCCTGCCAGATCGCGTTGAAGTGGCTGACCCCGAGATCAACGGGACGGCCCTCGTATACACGCTTGCCGATGTCGTGGAGCACGCCGTACCGGAGGTCGATCGCGTAATTCAGCCGTACCAGACACAGCGGGTTGGCAAAGGCATTGCTCCAGTGCTCGAAGACACGCTCCCGGCCTAGGCAGGATTGAGCATACTCCCCCACAGGTTCAGCCGCGACGCCCTCGGTGCA
>CBFCZM010000416.1:0-2439 GCA_965602565.1 uncultured Anaerolineae bacterium | reverse complement strand
GGACCTGGCGCTGAAGATCTTCTACTATGAGAGCTATCTCTCCGGACGTGATCTGGCACTGCGTATGGGGTTGCCGTTCCCGAGCATCGTGTCCGTGGTCCTCGAGTTCCTGCGTCGCGAGCAGCTGTGCGAGATCCGCAGTGCTACGGGACGCGGCGGCTTCTCGGAGTCCACCTACGAGTACGTGCTGACGAGCCGTGGACGCGATATGGCGCGGGATGCATTGGAACGTGGGCAGTATGTGGGTCCGGCTCCGGTGCCACTGAGCACCTATGTGGACGCCGTACGGCAGCAGGGCTTCAGAGATATCGTTGTCCACGAGCGTGAGCTTCGCCGCGCGGTCTCTCACCTCGTGTTCAGCGAGGACACCTTCGAGCAAATCGGCCCTGCCATCAACTCCGGACGATCGATCTTCCTGTTTGGGCCGCCGGGCGACGGCAAGACCTCGATCGCAGAGGCCATCGGCAGCCTCCTGATGGAAGGAGATGTCTATACACCCTATGCCATCGAAGTGGAGGGCCAGATCATCAAGGTCTTTGATGACGTGAACCACATTACGGTTGCTGAGGAGAGCCAGCCGCACCGCGTGGATGCCCGGTGGGTCAAGATCCGGCGCCCCTTCATCGTGGTCGGTGGTGAGCTCACGATGGACGGACTCGACCTCACCTACAACAACGACTACCGCTACTATGAGGCCCCGTACCAGATGAAGGCCAACTGCGGCGTTTTCTTTGTCGATGATTTCGGGCGTCAGACTGTCCAGCCGACCGACCTGCTCAACCGGTGGATCGTGCCGCTGGACAAGCGGATCGACTTCATGACGCTGCACACGGGTCGCAAGTTTGAGGTGCCCTTTGAGGTCCTGATTGTGTTCTCCACGAACCTGGAACCTCGGGAACTCGTGGACGAGGCCTTCCTGCGGCGCATCCGGCACAAGATCGAGGTGACCGATCCGAGTTGGGGGGAGTTCGCCGAGATCTTCCGCCGGGCCGCCCAGGCCAAGGAGATCCCCTTCTCTGAGCCATCGCTGGCCTATCTCATTCGGGAGCATTACATCAAGGCTGACCGCCCCGCCAGGGCGTGCCACGCGCGTGACCTTCTGGACCAGATCATCGATATCGCCGCCTACCTGAGCGTTTCCCCGGTCTTGAGCAAGGAGCTGATTGATCGTGCGGCCCTGTCGTACTTTGTCAACTTCTAGGCACGTGTCTTTCCCGGCCGATTTGTGGTTGGATCGTCCCCTGGTGCTGGGACACCGGGGTGCCAGCGCGCGTGCGCCGGAGAACACCGTGGCGGCGTTCCGTGCCGCTGCGAGCCCTAACGGGTTCGGGGCCGACGGCGTGGAACTGGACGTGCATCTGACGGCAGACGGCGTGCCGGTTGTGATCCACAATGGGAGCGTTGACGCGACCACCAACGGTCACGGCCTCGTTCGCGATATGACGCTGCGCGAGATCCAGCAGCTGGATGCCGGGTCGCACTTCGATGCGGCGTTTGCCGGGGAGCGGATTCCCACGTTGACCGATGCGCTGGCGGCGATGGGTGACCGTATGCGGGTCAACATCGAGCTCAAGCCGCCGGCGAAGGGCACACGGGAGCTGGAGCGGTCTGTGGCCAGGGTTGTGTACGAGATGCAGATGGAGGAGCGCGTCTGGTTCTCGTCCTTCAAGCCCTATGCGCTGTACCAGATACGCCAATTCGCGCCGGATATCCCGTGCGCTCTGCTGGTAAGCCCCTTTTCGCTGTCCTCGCTGCTGTTGGTGCCTGTCACTCCGGTGGAGGCCCTCCACGTGCACTACTCCATCTGCCCGAAGTGGCTGGTCGATGCCGCACACGGGCTGGGTCTGCGGGTAGGCGTGTGGACGGTGGACGACACCGCTGTGACTGCGCGGCTGTGGTCCTACGGCGTGGATGCGATTATCACCAATGATCCGGCGAAGTTGATGAGTTCGCGGGCCCTGTGAGTTCGCGAGCTCTGTGGGTCCGGAGGCGGTGCTAGGGAGCGGGCGCTGCGGAGGCGACCCGGTATAGGGATTGCGCCGCCAGCTCGTCGTCCGAGACGTCGCCGTGCAGCCAGTCCATCAGGGCTGCGCCGGGGAAGACGGCGGTCTGCGTCTGCCTGCGCGGGGTCCCGGTGTGCACTGCCAGCGTCACCGTCTCGGGCGTCGCGCACAGATCCTCGATCCCGGTGGGCAGGAGGTCGAGAAGTCCCCAGATGGGTTCCGCCGGGGGATCCTCTGCAGCGGCAGCCGGTTGCGAAACGTCGATATACGCGGCAGCTTGCGACCAATCCACGAAGGCCACGCCGCCGTAGTCTGAGAGTGCACCAAGGACGGCGGCCACGCACGGGTCGGCGCCTGCGACGAGGCCGGAGACCCGCTCTTCCTGAAGCAAGCGAGCGCGCCGGTCTGTAGCGACGGCATGGGTGCCCAACGCGCC
>CBFCZM010000415.1:0-2466 GCA_965602565.1 uncultured Anaerolineae bacterium | reverse complement strand
GATTGGACGGCCGCGAAGACCCGCGTAGCCATAGGGTCGGCCACTCCTCGGTTGTGACACTGCGCAGTAGCCTTCACCGCGCCCTGTCATCGGACCGCCACCTTGCGGTCCCGTTCCATCATAGCGTGGCATGTTCTCACCTCCTCTATTTGCCATTTCTAGATCCATCAATTGACAAGCACAAGAACGCTGACGCGTTCGCGAACTCAGCACCCGCCTCAACGCGAGCGCTGATACGCATCCAGCAAACGATCGATCGCCGTCCGGCTCTCTCCCAAGTGCCCCGTCCACTCCGCCAGTACCTGTTCGCCTTCGGATGTTAGCGCGTAGACACGCCTGGGCGGACCCTGAGTACGTTCTGTATCCCAGTCCGACGCGACCCATCCCCGTTCCTCCATATCGCGCAGCATGCGGTAGATCCGGCGGAGTGAGACCTCGCCAAGGCCGAAAGCCGCAAGTGCTTCTGCCAAAGCATAGCCGTGTGCCGGTCCGTCGAGCAGCGAGGAAAGAACCGCGGGTTCCAGCAGATGCGCAGTGCGTCCGCTCTGACGTCGACGTCCGTGTCCGAATCCGTGTCTTCCGCGCATAGAGCCGCCTCCTATCATGACACTTGTGTCACGACAGCTATAGTATACACGCCTATTGACATATTGTCAATAGGCACAGGATGGAATTCCCCTTGACGCACAAGATGTAGGCCGTAAAATCATTGGACCATTGGTGCAGGGACACTGTCGGTAGGAAGGTAATGGGCGACGGTTCCGCTAGGACTGGGAGCCAGACAGCCCATCAGGAAATCATGTGGAGGAGGCATCACTATGAGCATCGTGTCGATCGTGAAGGTGCATCAGAGCCGTGTCACTGAGGCGGTCAGACACGCTGCCGGCCTCGTGCACGGTATGTTTGTCATCAAGCCCGGAGACACGGTTCTCATCAAGCCCAACCTCGTCAAGCCAGCGCCATCAGGCTCGGGCATCATCACCGACGCGCGCGTGACAGAGGCAGTGGCCGAACTCGTGCTGGAGCACAGCCCAGGGCGCGTGATCATCGGCGAGGGATCCTCCGTCGGATACGACTTCCCCGGCCAGGTCGACTCACTGACTGCCATGGAGGCCAGTGGAACTGCAGCAGTGGCGCGCAAGTTCGGCCTGCAGATGATCGATCTGAACCATGATGAGGTCGTGCAGGTCGAAGCACCGGACGCCTATGTCATGCACACCTTCGGCGTCGCCCGCACAGCACTTGAGGCCGATGTCATCATCGACCTCCCCGTGGTCAAGACCCACGCGCGGACCGGCATCACCTGCGGGCTCAAGAACATGAAGGGCGTGCTCCCGGGTAGGGAGAAGAAACGGACGCACCAACTCGGGTTGGACCGCGGCATCGTTGATCTCAATCGCGTGATGAAGCCGCATCTGACCGTCGTTGATGGGATTGTGGGGCGCGCAGGCACCCATACGAGGGACGAGGATCGCGTGGCACTCAACTGCATCCTCGCCGGCACCGATGTCGTTGCTGTGGATGCCATCTGCGCCACGGTGATGGGCTTCGACGTTGAGGACATCCTACACATTCGCCTGGCCGATGAAGCAGGACTGGGTGAAGCGGATCTGGACCGCATCAGCGTCTACGGCGAGAGAATCGCGAATGTGGCCCGGCCCTTCCAACCCTATGCCGATGCCGCGAGGGAGCGCTTTGGGGAAGCCACCATCATCGAGAAGCACAGCTGCACCGGCTGCTGGGGGGAGATGGAGAGCGCCTTCCTCTACCTCAACAAAGCCGGGTTCGCCGATAGGCTTAAGGAACTCATCCTGATTATGGGCGCACCCGATGAGATACCTGATCTGAACTCGGTGCCGGTCATCGTGGGCAGGTGCCCTGCCAATCACAAGCACTTGGGCGTCTGGGTCGGTGGCTGCCCGCCGCACGGGCTGAGGATCACCGATGCCATCTGCGAGGCCCTGGGCATTGACAAGGGCGAGGTGCACAGAGTCATCGACGAGCTACACGCAGCAGATGCGACTAGCCAGTAAGCGGCAAGGCGAGCCAGGTCATACACAGAGAACCTGCTCCCCGGCCGAGGAATCGACCGGGGAGCTTTCCATCGCCCCAACCAGACTGGGCACTGGCTTGTGTGAGGGCGGCAGGTAGGGTGACATTCAGCAGCCTATCTCCCGCCAGGGGTCAAGGTCGGCGGCGGCGCGGTCCTTGGTGGCAACGCCCCATCAAGACGCGTGAGCGGTTGGTCCACATCCGCGTCAGCAACAGCAGCCGCCATGCCTGTTGTGCCATACACCACGATGTCGAAGTTGTTATAGAAGTCGCCTGAGATTTCGTGGTCCTCCAGCACCGCACCATACGCCGTGCCGATATTGGCCGAGTCCACCTGAGCCCAGATGGCCGCGCCGGCATCAGGTGGCCAACTGACTCGGCTGTACGACGACCAGTAGGCAGCATCGTACATTC
>CBFCZM010000414.1:0-2513 GCA_965602565.1 uncultured Anaerolineae bacterium | reverse complement strand
CACGGACCCAGACGCGATCGGCCTGCCGTGTCCTGTCTTCATTATACTAGACGCGGCGCCGCAGACGGCGTTGTGGGGTGTTTTCCGTGCGGCGACACGAAGTGCAGGTTGCTCGCTTCCGTGCTATGATTGAGATTGGGCACGCCAAATGAGATCGCCGGCTAAGGGCAGGCCTTCACTGGACGCGGCAGAACCTACGCTATGGAGGTACCGATGGATTTCACGTATCTGGATATCGCGAAGATGATCGATCACTCGCTCCTGAACCCCACGCTGACGAAGGATGCGCTAGAAGCCGGCATCCAGGTCGCGCTGGATTACGACGTGGGCAGTGTGTGCATTATGCCCTACTACATGAAGCGCTGCGCTCAGCTTCTGGTCGGCAGCACGGTCAAGGCGAGCACCACGATCGGTTTCCCGCACGGCGGTCACACGATGGCCGTCAAGCTGACCGAGGCTCACCAGGCTCTGGCGGACGGCTGCCAGGAGTTGGACATGGTGGTGAACATCAGTAAGGTGTTGAGCGAAGACTGGGACTACGTCCGCGCCGACATCAAAGCCGTGGTCGATGCCGCGCACGCACAGGGGCAGAAGGTCAAGGTGATCTTCGAGAACTGCTATCTGGAAGACAAGCACAGGATCAAGCTCTGCGAGAGTTGTGGCGAGATCGGGGCGGACTGGGTCAAGACGTCGACGGGGTACGGCACCGGGGGCGCCGTGGATGCGGATCTGATCCTGATGCGCAAGTATTCCCCGCCCGAAGTACAGGTCAAGGCCGCCGGTGGCGTGCGCTCACTCGACCGGCTTCTGGAGGTTCGTGCCCTGGGTGTGACGCGCGTCGGCGCTTCTCGCACGATCTCGATGATGAACGAGACACGCGAGCGGCTGGGGCTGCCCCCTAACGGCTAACTCGCTCTCGATGTCCCGACGGGGAGCCAGCGGGTCCCTCGGTCCGCTTCGGCCGGTTCCCCGACAAGAGCAGGCACCGACAGGTGCCTGCTTTTGGATGAGGGGGAAGTGCGGGCTGAAGCCGGCTACGCGTTACAGCCCGAGGTCCCTGAACTAGAGATCGGTGTTCTGTATCTCGCCAACAGTCGTCTGAGGCACAAGGGTGCCTGTGATCGGTTGATTGGAGGTCAGCGCGAATACGTACTGTCCGGCCGTCAGCCTCTCCACGTCAGCAAGTGGAATGGTCGCACACCCACCCGCCGGGAGGGAGATGGGACGTCAAGAACAGGATCAGGAATATGATGGATTGTCCGTGCCAGTCTTTGCGTGGCATGGGCGCGTTTACCGATTCACTCCAACAGAGCCTGTATCTGATGGCGCAGGGCTGCTGGCTCTACGGGTAGCGGCAGAGAATAGATCCGCTTGGCCTCGCTCGAGTCAAAAGGATGCTGGGACAACACCACGATGGGGGTCCTTCCGACCTGCCCGACGATACTGGCTCGAGTGAGGGCCACGACGGGAAGGGTGTCGGGTCCACTCAGGGCCAGGATGATGAGGTCGGCGCTGGCCGACGCATACGCCAGATTGATACCATTGGACAGCATCTGATGGCACGTGTGCTGCAGACTATCGCAGATCGCCTGCGACAGCATCCCACAGTCGCTCTGGATGAGGATACTCTTATCGCGCTTGGGTCTCGGGAATGACTGCTGGGGCAGTTCGTACTTGAGCAAAGTGCAGACGGTGCCTAGGGTTGTTGCTGTCATCCCGTTTCCCCAGAGTCGTTGAAGGGAGCGTGTCGTGTGGTTTCGGACCCAGCCCGAGCCGTTATTGGCCTCGCGGCGGTGCGGCCAGGTGACTGATTACGTTCCAGTATACAGAACGCATCTGACAGTCACTCAACAGAAGTCGCTGCTGCCCTAACAATCACCTAACAGCTGCCTAGGACTCCTGAGAGTCAGCTGTGGCCTGGGTGGTCGCGGAGCTTCGGGGCGTGTGCAGGCCCATGGCCCCACATGCTACAACGGCCCGCAGTCACCCGAGTGCGGGCCGCTGCCACGGAGCTGCTGCCACTCTATCGCCGGACCAGGGGGAGACAGAGCCTGCCTTCCGGGGTCCTGACCGACACGGGATCATTCAGGAAAGCCCTGCCGTCGAGGGCGACACCTTCGAGGCGGCTCCAATGCGTCATACAGGCGAGAAGGTCGGTCTGCGTATGGACCGTGCCCGAGGGATCCTCGGGGATCACGGCCGGGATCAGCGACGCGTCAAGCTGCGTCGGGACCGCCGTCGGCGCAGCCGAGGGATACAGGTCATAGCCCAAAGCAAAGCAGCCACGGCGAATCCGGCCTCCCAGGTGAGTCCGACGGCGGCGCTATGACCGGTAGCTCGCATACTCACCAGGGCAACGGCGGTGGGCAGACCAGCAGCGATGGTCCAATCGGAGAATCCGGAGACGTTGCGCACGGTGAGCCGGTTTGCAGCCACGTCCCGGTCGCCACCGATCACTGCGTAGAGTTGCCACGCGGCGCCGGTCCACCGGCGAATATGGAGCGCGGCTTCCT
>CBFCZM010000413.1:0-2544 GCA_965602565.1 uncultured Anaerolineae bacterium | reverse complement strand
AATTGCACGAGCCCCTGCTACGCATGGTCGGTGAGCTGCAGGCGCCGGGAAGGAATACTGCAAAAGTCCATTACAGAGCCGGTGGCTGGGTCGCCCATCACAACACGGATCTCTGGCGTGGCACAGCGCCGGTTGACGGCGCGCAGTGGGGAATGTGGCCGACCGGTGGCGCATGGCTCTGCCAACATCTGTGGGAGCACTATGTGTTCACCGGTGATGTTGCTTTCCTGGAGGATCGCGGATACCCATTGATGAAAGACGCCGCGCAGTTCTGTCTGGACTGGCTGGTGGAGGACGGACAGGGGCACCTCGTGACGGCGCCGGCGACGTCGCCTGAGAATCAGTACACGCTGCCGGATGGCCGCCGGCTGGCGGTCAGCATTGCCTCATCGATGGATCTGGCCATCATCTGGGATCTGTTCACCCACTGTATCGAGGCGTCGGAGCTGCTTGACGTTGATGCAGACTTCCGGGAAGAGGTGTCCGTAGCGCGAGAGCGACTGCTGCCTTACAAGATCGGCAAGCACGGGCAGCTGCAGGAGTGGTTTCGTGATTGGGACGATCCCGAGGACCATCACCGGCACGTCTCGCATCTGTTCGGCGTCTATCCGGGGCATCAGCTGACACCTGAGACGACCCCTGAACTGCTCGCGGCGTCTCGGCGATCTCTGGAGCTGCGGGGCGATGGTGGCACCGGATGGTCGATGGGCTGGAAGATCAACTTGTGGGCCCGCTACCGTGATGGCGACCACGCCTACACGATGCTGCGCAACATGTTGCAGCCGGCCGGCGGCAGCGAGACCAACTACGTTCGCGGCGGCACTTATCCGAATCTCTTCGATGCACATCCGCCGTTCCAGATCGATGGCAACTTCGGTGCGACGGCCGGTATCGCCGAGATGTTGTTGCAGAGCCACCGCACAACGCCCGATGGGGCACGCGTGCTGCACCTGCTGCCGGCATTGCCGAAGGCCTGGCCGTCGGGTAGCGTTTCGGGGCTTCGTGCCCGTGGCGGTTTCGAGGTGTCCATCACTTGGGCAGAGGGTGAGTTCTCGGGCGCCCGCATCGCGTCTGATCTCGGTGGCCGCTGTGTGGTGCAGATCGGCGATCGGCTGGTCGAGTTGGGCACGGTGGCAGGCTCGGTTTTCGAGATCTAGAATTGCGGCTGCGGCAGCCCGTGCTACGGTAGTGGTGTTTGGCGCAGGCTCCCTGCTTCAACGGCGGGGCCTTTGGATGAGCTCGTCTCAGTGGGGAGGGTACTTTGCTGCGGATCCTACTTGTGCGCCACGGTGAGACAGCGTTGAACGCCACGGGACGCTTCCAGGGCCAGATGGACACCGATCTGAATGGAGCAGGACAACGGCAAGCCATTGCCCTGGCGGAGGGCTTGGCCTCGGAGGAGATCCACGCGATCTATGCCAGCGACCTGCGCCGGGCCCTTGATACGGCGGCGGCGATTGCTGCGCACCATCCGGTGGCAGTGCAGGTCGAACCCCGGCTGCGCGAGATAGACTTCGGCGCGTGGCAAGGTCTGACGTATGCACAGATGCACGAGCAGGACCCTGAGGGACTGGCTGCCTGGAACGCCGACCGGGAGAACCGAAGTCCGCCCGGTGGCGAGAGTCTTTCGCAAGTGGCGAACCGTCTGATCTCGCTGCTCGATGAGATACGTCTGCGGAATGCTGATCAGACCGTAGTTCTGGTGTCCCATGGTGGCACGGTGCGCCTGGTGCTCTGTCTGCTGATCGGACACCCATTGTCTGCTTACTGGCATTTCGAGGTCGACAACACAGCGATCGCTGAGATCGAGCTGCAGGATCGAGGCCCGGTGTTGATTCGCTGGAACGATACCCACCACTTGACGGAGGGTCACCGGCAGACCGTCTTCTGAACCTTGGCTCACTGAAAGAACTCACGCAGAGGCGCGAAGCCGCGAAGTACAGGAGATGAGGAGTGGAGAATCAGCGCCCGATGCTTCCTTCGTAGCGATTCTGGGTCCCCAAGTCTTCAGCTTTTCTTCTTGTTGTTCTTGGTTCCTTTGCGGCTTGGCGTGAGGTGATTCCGTTCCTTAGCATAGCCGCCTCCTAACCGTCTTCCGGCACGGCCCTGGAGTCGATGTGCCGCTCCAGCGCGTAGCTGACCGGCGTGAAGTGCCGCACCCAGAAACGCCGGGCCTGAGGGTTCATCGGCTCGAAGTCCACCGCGCACCGCGTGTAGCCACGTTCTATAGCCCAGGCCAACCCGTGCTTGAGTAGGGCTGTGGCGATGCCGGCCCCGCGCGCCTCAGGCTGAGTGTACGCGCCGGTGATGCTGCTGGTGCCCTCATCGCGTATGATTGTGCTGGCGTTCTTGCTCGCCGGCCCGAGGAGCAGATAGGCAACCGGTGTGCCGGCGGACGTGTCCGGGGGCCCCCGCGGGTTCCTCCGGCAGGGCGAACCAGACGGCGTACTCCCGATCTGCCAGGAGTCTGGCACATTCTTCCTGAGGCCTGGCTTCGTAGATGTGGGAACTGTCCACAAGGCGCGCGCCGTTGCCCCACTCAGG
>CBFCZM010000412.1:0-2548 GCA_965602565.1 uncultured Anaerolineae bacterium | reverse complement strand
CATCTTCCGGCGTGCCGACATCTTGGCCGCATCTCTGCGAGTCCACGAGGATTCTACAGCGTTGCTCACAGCGATACCGCTATTCCCGTCAGCTGCTCGCTTGCCCGCCACAGCGCTTTCTGCAGCGCAACGTCCCGGCAGCTGCCCTTCACTTCTTTTACCTGCTCATCTGACAGGAACTTGCCCGTGATCCCCTCAAGGCTTGCGGACGTGGCGGCGTAGATTGGGGTGCGCGCGCCCTCCTCGGCGCTGATCCGGAACCGCGACTGGGTCCTGTCGATTAAGCGCCAGATCCGATTGGTGTCAGGCCAGATGTTCGTGTTCACCTCTCCCGGATGCACGGCATTGACGGTTGTCCGCGTGCCCTCAAGGCGCTGGGCCAGCTCCTGTGTGAAGAGCACATTCGCCAGCTTTGAAGCAGCATACGCCCTGAATCCGGCCATGCGGTATGATCTCGTCATCTGCAGATCATCGAGGTCGATCTTGCCGAAGAACGCGGCTTGGGAGCTGACGTTGACGATCCTGGCAGCCGGCGCCCGCATCAAGTGCGGAAGCAGGTAGTGGGTCAGCAAGAATGGCCCGAGGTGATTGGTGCCCATCGTCCTCTCGAAGCCATCTTCAGTCTCCTGTCTGGAAGTGCTGAAGGTTCCGGCATTGTTGATCAGCACATCCAGACACGTATGGACCGCCGCAAATTCACGCGCGAACGTGCGGATCGATTCCAGAGATGCCAGATCGACGTGCATGACAGAGACTCCGGCATTGCCTGTCTCTTCGATGATGGCGTCGCGGACCGGCGTGGCCTTCGCCAGATTGCGGCAGGCCATGATGATCGTCGCGCCCATCGCAGCCAGACCGCGCGCCGTCTCCTTGCCGATGCCGGAGTTGGCGCCCGTTATCAACACCAGCTTGTCCTTCATTGCCGTCTGTGTCATCGTATTCCGTCCTTCGCCATGGTATAGGGCTGCTCTTGCGCTGTGGGTCCGGAAGAAGCGCGATCGATTGGATCACCATTCTAGCACAGTAAGAGAATGAGACCTTGGGGTCGATCGAACTCTGTGCCCGCGGGAGAAGCCGACGGATGCAAGGATCACCCTCTCCCATCTTGCCCTGCTGGAATACTCGTCCTATAGTAGAGGATACGCACACAGGGTCGGAGGCGTCTCCTTCCTGATATCGAGTATGTCTACGTCAACCTGGCGGCGCAGTCCCGACGGCGGAAGGCAAACTGGCGAGAGCGCGTCTATCGACTGAGATCATTCAGGCACCGGTGGTCCAAAGGGGGGGGGATATGACAATGGCATCAAGTTCGGCACCCTATCCCGACCGAAAAGTACTGGAAGGTGTACCACGGGTCAACTTCTACGAGGGCGGCAAGCGCTGTCCGGAGGACATCATCCTACCCTCTGTGATGCGGGCCATCCTGGAGTATCTGGGCGAAGAGGACTACGGCTGCAAGCACTGCCTGGCACAGAACCCCGACTGCAAGATCCTCTGCACCTATGCACACCTCGTGGGAGTCTCCGGCGCCGCATCGTTCCTTTCCTGGAAGGAAGGCTGGCACGGCGACAACGTCGCCATCTTCTACATGTCCGACGATTCGGAGGCCCCCAGTCGCCGTATCTTCGAGGCCGTGGGCTATGCCTACGAGACCCTGGAGCCGAGCAAGTGCGGACAGAACGGTGATGAATCAGCCCCTTTCCGACAGGCGATCATCGAAAGCATCAACCGCGGCGTGCCCATTATCGGCTATGGGATCATCGGCCCGCCCGAAGCCGCCATCATCACCGGTTACGACGAGGGCGGCGACGTGCTGGTCGGCTGGAGCTTCTTCCAGAACAGCAGCGAGTTCAATCAGGGCGTCGAGTTCGAGCCGTCGGGCCCCTTCCGGAAGCGTGGCTGGTTAGAGGACACCGCCTGCCTGCACGTGATTGGCGAGAAGCAGGCCAAGCCCCCGCTAGCGGAGACTGTCCGGGACGCCCTGGCGTGGATGCTCCGTGTGACGCGCACACCGATGGTCAAGCCCGAGCCGGATGCACCCGAATGGTACCAACACCGCCACAACGGGCTGGCAGCCTACGATGCCTGGGCTGAGCATCTGTTGCAGGATGACGACTTCCCGGCGGATGACGAGGCCGTCCTCCGCGGCCGGTACCAGATCCACACCGACGCGGTGGGCACTGTTGCCGAAGCGCGCTGGTACGGCTCGGTATTCCTGGCCGAGATCGCGGACAACTTCGTCGCCGGACCTCGTAGGCCCGGCACCTCAGACCACGTCCTGCACGCCGCCGCCTGCTACGCCGCGGAGCACGACCTGATGTGGAAGATCTGGGACCTCGCCGGCGGCATCTCCAATCCCGACGCCTACCGCTCGATGACTGATCCTGCTGTGCGCCGCGCGATGGCGGACATCATCCACCAAGCCCGCGAACAGGATGCCATCGCAGCCGACCACATCGAGCAAGCGCTGGCGTAACCGACCTCTGCACAGACTACGGTAGCCCTTCAGCCACGAATCTATACTGATCTTCACCAATCTGGAGGAACC
>CBFCZM010000411.1:0-2552 GCA_965602565.1 uncultured Anaerolineae bacterium | reverse complement strand
CTGAAGCTCTACCTGGAGGGCCAGACAGCCTACTACGAAGAGCGGTGGACCGATGCAGCAGC
The DNA here is from genome assembly GCA_965602565.1 of uncultured Anaerolineae bacterium. Classification (GTDB taxonomy): domain Bacteria; phylum Chloroflexota; class Anaerolineae; order B4-G1; family SLSP01; genus PWVB01. The sequence goes on along the minus strand of CBFCZM010000411.1, from coordinate 2,490 downwards.
AGCGTTACGCGTTGTCTACGACACACGACACGACTACCTGGGCGACACGGTCTTGAAGCTGTTGTACGAATCTTACGTCCGCAGTGGTGACCTATATCGAGAGGCAGGGGACAACTACCTGGCCTACGAGCACTACCTCAAGGCTGAGGCACTTCCTGTCACGGACAAGTCGTTTGTGGAAGGACGCCTTTTCTACGTGCGACCTCTGCTGACCCCGACGGCGACACCCACACCCACGGCAACGCCCAGACCGGCCTATGCGGGCCCGCCGGCAACGCCGCGCCCGCTCTCGGTCTACAAGAACAAGATTGCGTTCATCGCAGACTACCCCAATCTCGGCGAGGTCTGGGTCATGAACCCAGATGGGACCAGCCGGCAGAGGCTGGGACGCAGCGCCAGTCTCAGGGCCCAGTTCGAGGACCTCGAGGATCAGGAGCGTTACGCCCCCGAGGGCGATCGCTTCACCTTCGTTCAGAGCCCGAGCGGCGATGATCCGAACCACCAGGTCTTCATCACCATCCCCCTGGATCAACGCGACAGCAGCGGGACTTGGTTCACGCAGGTCACCTGGCTCGATGCGTTGACATCTGACCCCGTCTGGTCACCTGAGGGGTCGCTGATCGCCTTCGTCAGCGGAGCGATCGACAGCGATGACATCTGGGTCGTCAACGTGGAGAGCAGCGACGGGCCACAGCCTCTGACGCCCAATCCCTGGGAATGGGATCGTCACCCAACCTGGTCGCCGGAAAGCGACAAGATCGTGTTCTGGTCCAACCGCAATGGTCTGAAGCAGCTCTACAGTATGAATGCCGACGGCAGCGAGGTCATCAACATCAGCAACACGGCGTGGGATGAGTACGATCCCGTCTGGATCAAGTAGGAGCTAACGATGCGCAGACGCAAGACTCAGCATAGTGAACCAGCACCGCGTCCTCAATCACCGAACCAACCGGCGGGCACCAAACAGAGTGCGGTGTCTCTGAATCAGTCCTACATCCGCGTGCGCGAGCGCGTCCAGCGTCGATTGCTGGCCGATCTGAGCCCGGTCATTGATACCAACGATACCGTGAGCGTGCGTAGGGCCCTCGAGCAGATATTCGTCGAAACGCTCCAGGAGGAGCGACTGCCCATGAGCAGGACTGACCGCAGCGCCCTGTTCGAGCAGATCGTGGCGGATGTCCTCGGCTATGGTCCCATTGAGCCCTTCCTCAGAGATGAGAGCATCACCGAGATCCTCGTGAATGGGGCTGATCAGGTCTTCATCGAACGCAACGGCATCCTGGAGGAGACCGACGTCCGCTTCAGGGACACCGACGAAGTCATGCACGTCATCGACCGGATCGTCACGCCGCTCGGACGCCGGATCGATGAGAGCAGCCCCATGGTCGACGCGCGCCTGCCCGATGGCTCGCGCGTCAACATCATCATCCCTCCGCTCGCTCTGGACGGCCCCAGCATAAGCATCCGCAAGTTCGCACGCGCCATCTTCGATCCTGAGGACCTTATGCGACTCAACACGCTGACCCGTGATATGACCGACTTCCTGCAGGCATGCGTGCAGGCCCGGCTGAACATCGTCGTCTCGGGCGGCACATCCACCGGAAAGACAACCGTACTCAACGCACTCTCCAGTTTCCTGCCGGCACGAGAACGTATCGTGACCATCGAGGACTCAGCCGAGTTGCAGCTACATCAGCGACACGTCGTACGGCTGGAGTCCCGTCCACCGAATGTCGAGGGCAAGGGCCAGATAACCATCCGGCAGTTGGTCATCAACTCGCTCCGCATGCGCCCGGACCGCATCATCGTCGGTGAGGTGCGCAGTGGCGAAGCCCTGGATATGCTCCAGGCGATGAATACAGGCCACGACGGCTCCATTACGACAGCCCACTCCAACACCCCGCGCGATACGCTGGCTCGTGTCGCCACGATGGCACTGATGGCGGGGATGGACCTCCCGCTGCGCGCGATTCGGGAACAGATCTCCTCGGCCTTTGATCTGGTCGTGCATCTCAACCGGCTGGCGGACGGGTCGCGCAAGATCGTCAAGATCACCGAAGTCCAGGGGATGGAGGGCGATGTGATCGTGATGCAGGACATCTTCAGCTTCGTCCAGACCGGAATCCACAAGGGGAAGATCGAGGGCTACTTCACGGCCCACGGCATCCGCCCGCAGTTCATGGACAAGATCGAGGCGTCAGGCATCAGACTGCCGCCGGCGATGTTCAACCCCGACCGCGCGCACGCTCGCCAAGCACGGTAGCCGGCGGGCTGTCGGAGGGCTGCTTCACGGGGCTGAGAAACCGGGTCTCTTGACCTATTCGACAAGCTGCTGGACCGGCAGATTCGTCAGTCGGTCTGCAGGGGAGAGTACGATGAGCACAGAACAGAGATGGCTTCGAGAGCAACCCGGACCGGCCTCGGTGACTCAGGTGATGGATGAGTTCGAGACAATGGTCAGAACCGGCCGTCAATCGCGGTTCCGACCGC
>CBFCZM010000410.1:0-2592 GCA_965602565.1 uncultured Anaerolineae bacterium | reverse complement strand
AGAAACCGATCAGGTGCCCGGTCACCGAATCGGCGAGGCTGGTCGTCGAGATCGACGGGGCTTCCCCCCGTACCACGTTCACGAAATCGGCCACCAGGGCCAGATCGCCGCCCCCGTGCCCACCGAACACGCCGTGCACATCGCCGCCGCTGACGAGATCCACCACCTCCTCAGTGTACTCGTGGCCGGGGCGCGGGTCGATATGGCGGACGGCAAAACGGTTGTCCTCAAAGACCCCCTGAATCTCACCAAGGGTCCCCAGAAGGTGAATCGAACGTGAGGGCTTCGCCGTGCCACCGACCATGTTGTGGGTGGCCGTGGTCCCGTCCTCGAACTCCACGACGACGGATTGGTGATCGACCACATCCATATCGCAGCCCCACACACAGCGCCCGTAGGGATTGTCGCCCTTCAAGGAGGCTGTTTTGTCCTCCAGCGTGGGCGCCTCAAGTTGCTCCAGGCTATCCCAGACGTAGAAACTCCAGCGCTCCGGGTGATCGATGTAGTGCTTGCGCGCCGAGTACAGGCAGTCCGCCTCAGTCTCGCAGTCGACCAGACACCGTGTCCCTGCGCCCGCCGGCGCGTTCTCGGCGCGGAACTGGAAGTTACTGCCAAAGCTTGAGACCGCCCGGGGCTTCACGCCGCTCTTCATCCACGCGACGAGATCAAGATCGTGGCAGCACTTGGCCATCAACATAGAGGAATGGCTATAGGCCGAATTGGCCCACTTGCCACGGACGAACCCCATCGCCATATGATGATACGAGACGTGCTCCACCGTCTGCACGTTGAGGACCTCGCCGATGGTGCCTGACAGAACCTGGCGGCGAATCGCCCGGTAGAAAGGCGCAAACCGCAGCACGTGGCAGATCGTCACCTTGCGGTCGTAGCGCTGGGCAACGTCCACCAGCTCCCACATCTCGGATTCGGAGGTGGCGAAAGGTTTCTCCAGCAGCATGTCATATCCCGCGCGCAGCAAAGGCAACGCGGTCTCCACGTGCTGATGGTCCATCGTGCCGTTGATCACCACATCGGCGAACTTCGGCTGGGCTGCCAGCTCCTCAGCCGTCACGTAGCAGCGCTCTGCTGGAAGATCGTACAGACGGGCGACCTGTTCGCGCCGGTACTCAAGAGGGTCGGCCACACCGACAATCTGCATGTCTTGCGGCTGCTGCTGCGCGAAAGAAGCGTACACCAAGGCTCGGTGCCCGGCACCGACGATGATGGCTGTGATGGGAGATGTCATAGTGGCCTCGTATGACTAGTCATGTGAATACAGGGCCTGGCGGCAGTAGTCGCAGTGCAATCTACCATCCACGGATCGGAGGCGGGCGTTTCCGAAGTATCGCCTCCGGTTCCCTCTCCCACCTCTGGCTGCGGAGGCGCCGTCCGCGCAGTATGGGAGAGGGGGCGGGCTCAGAAGCCCGTCGGTGAGGGCTCTGCCGGGTCATTTGCGAGGTATCTATACCAAGGCCCTCTACAGCCCCAATAGCCGCACCATATTGCCGCCCATCACCATCGCCGCCTCGGCCTCGGTGACATCATACTTCAGCATCGCGTCGTACCATGCCCTGACGACATGCGGGCGCTGGAACGGCGCATCGGTGCCGAAACAGACACGGTCGGCGCCCAGCTGCTTGATAGCAGAGAGGACGGCCTTGTCGTTCGTCGCGCTGCCGATCAGATGCATGTTCGGACATTCCAGCGCCACCTCGACAACCGCCTTTGTCATATCCGGGTCCGTCATCCCCATATGGATCATCAGGATCGTGAGTTCCGGATACATCTGGGCGATCTTGCGCGCGCGCAGAGGATGTGTTCCTTCATAGGCATCCGGCCCGATGTGGAACGCCAGCAGCTTGCCGGTCTTGGCGATCTCCTCAATGACGGGCAGGGAGAGCTCCGGATCGTCAATGGTGTAGTGGTTCTGTGCACCATTGAGCTTTACGCCGTAGAAGCCATACTCCTCGGCACAGAGTCTCACCATCTTCTTGGCATGCGCCACGCTGATGGTGGGATCTGCCCAGCCGAAGCCCAGGATCTTGTCAGGATGGGCCTGCACAGCATCATAGACAAAGCGCAGGTGGCCCTCAATGCCCTCACCCACGTAATCGGGCTTAGGCCAGGTCAGCGTCTTGTCGATCCCCGCCCGCTCCATGCGCGCGAGGTGTTTCGCCAGCGTGAAGTCGCCGCCGGTTGGGGCGATATGGGTATCTGCATCGATGATCATCATTGGAGCAACTCCCTCTATCGTGAAAGGAACGGTTCAGCTATAACCCCAGCCGCGAGCGTCTGACTCGGACTTTGTCAGCTCTCGTCTCACCATCGGGCAGGCCGGGAGTATGCACCACGAAGTGAAAGTAGTCCGCTGAGGCAGCGAGAAACGTATGCGCCTCCCCGGGCTCAATCACCAACACATCATTCTGGCTAAGGAGAACCGTCTCTTCCTCAATCCGGACCTCGACGTTGCCGCGCGCCACCATATAGATCTCGGTGATGCGCTCATGGTAGTGGGGTTCATTGATCCCTTGGTTGGCGAACCCGACGGCGATGCTCACGCTCGAGTTCCACGGGCCGATGCACCAGCCCTTC
>CBFCZM010000409.1:0-2619 GCA_965602565.1 uncultured Anaerolineae bacterium | reverse complement strand
CGACCCCTGCGTTCGATATCTCTAGCGCCGGTATCGTGGCCGGCGAAGTTGCAGATGCGCGGCAATTCGCCGTCCGCTGGGGGACGCCACTGACGGTCGTTGATGACACGGGAATGGCGGGGGCTATCTATCGCCACTTCCGGAGATTCGTGCCGGTCGTACTACGGGAGAAGCTGGTGCTGGAAGCCCTGAATCTGTGGCTCTGGGATCCGCTGCGTCTAGATGTGGTGACGCAATCCGAACGGGCTGCGGCCTTCTACGCACCGGCGGCGGAGGAGCTCTACTTGCGCCGGGACTGGGACGGATCGCTGGAGACCTTGGAGACGCAGTTGGCCTACGGGTACGCGCGCCCGCTTCCCGACCAGCATGGTGACCTTGTGGCGTTGATCGATGCAGCGCCCTCCCTCGATAGACGCCTGGCCCTCGCCGCGGTTGCAGAGGGAGACGCCTTGGTCTCAACGCTGCTCTACAGAGGGATCACACCGGGAGAGGCCGGGACTGATGCCGTGTACGAAGAGATCTCACGGGCGATCTGCCCGCTGTGGCAGGCAGAGGATGCTCTGCTCGACGCTCTCTCGTGCCTGTCGTTCAGGCTTGGGGCGGCTTTCGCGATCGCTCAATACCAGTCCGGCGGCGTCCAAGCCCTGGATGAGGTCATTCTTCGGCCACCACGGTCCACCGAGCAGCTCCTGGATCACACGCGCTATGTTGCTTCTGAGGAGCCCTTGGTGCTCGTTCCGCTCGATGTGGACCTTGGAGGAGACTGGATCCTCACAGCCACGGCGACGTTGGGACAAGCATTCATCGAGATCGTGCTGTCTGAGTGGAGCCATAGTCTAGCAGGCGAGGACGTTGCTGTGGATTGGGGCGGTGACGTGCTGCAGGTCTGGCAGGGGCCCGACGGCGACGCGCTGTCGGCCTGGCAGATCGAGTGGGATGATTCATTCGCCGCGGCGCGATTCCGTGCGGCTCTGGTCGAGGTACTGCCGCGCGCACTGGTCCCCGGGCTAATCCGCGATACTACCGCGCCGGTATCCCTGCCACGCGGGCGGTGGTGGTCCGGCAGACAGGGATCGGTGTTCCTCTACGGGCGGGCGAACACGATATGGTTGATCTGGGCGACCGACACTGCCGCGATTGAGATGGTGGGGGCGGGCCTCCGCTGAGAGGCACCGGACTAGCCGACGCGAGCGTGTCTCGCTCTGCTGCGTCTGCGCGGGCTGTGCGCAACCTGTGGCTGCGGGGTTGTTTTCCAGTCAGGCTCAGCTATCCTTTGTGAATGGGGCTGCCTTGTGGCGCGTTTCGGCTTCCCGACCTGCTGCAATGACGTGTATGGACGAGAAGGGGCGGCCTAGCCACCAGAGCTAGGCCGCCCCTCAGGAGACAAAGGGCTGTGAACGTGCGACATAGAGGCAACGATCTGAAGACTAGAGTGAAGCGCGAATTGGGCAAGATCAGCCCCATCCTCAAGAGAGATGGTGGCGACGTAAGGTTTGTCAGCCTGAGCGATGATGGTGTCGTCAAGGTGAGAATGCTGGGGGCCTGCAGCCGTTGTCCTGGCGCCACAATGACCGTCAAGCGTGTCATTGAGCGCCGCCTGAGAAAGGCAATTCCTGAAGTGAAGAAGGTGATCGGCATATAGGGCACCAAACGGAATGCTAGAGCGAGGAATCTCGAGCCTCAGGAGTGCACGTCCGTGGAATCTGAGAGTCCTCACTTTGATGATATGTGAGCTCGGCAGTATCCCTAGGCTGTTACTAGTGACACGTTGACAGAGACCTGTCTGTGCATCCGAGGACAAGGTCCTTCGCTCTCTTGGTCAGGGTTCCAGGATGCCTTCTTGAGCTACTCAGGATGACACACGTGCGGGTCATTCTAGCCTGAACTGTGCGGCACGCGCGGCGGCGGTGATCGGGATGACAGATGGTATGTGCCACCATACATTTCCATCCGGCGAGAAAGAGTGAGTCGCAATTGGCGAGATGACAGAAGGACACAGGCGGAGGTGGTCACGCGTGGCCATAGTTGCGATCGCGATGCTGGCTTTCGGATTCGGTGTTCTCGGCTGGACATTCTGGACGCTTCACGGCCGGTATGAGAAACAGATCTACACGTATGCGGCTCTGACTGAGATGCCCGAGAAGCCGGTGGCTATCGTTTTCGGGGCCGGCTACTGGTCAAATGGTGTGTTGAGCACGATTCTGCGCGAGCGATTGGATGCAGCTATCGAGCTGTATGAGGCCGGCGAGGTCCGGAAGCTGCTGTTCAGCGGTGATAACCAGGCCATGGATTACAGCGAGCCGGCCAAGATGCTGGAGTACGCGCTCTCGCAGGGCGTACCCCGCGAGGATATCGTGCTGGACTATGCCGGACGCAGGACCTATGATACCTGCTACCGGGCACGGGACATCTTTGCGGTCACGGATGCCACGCTCGTCACGCAGAAGTATCACCTACCGCGCGCGCTGGAGACGTGCCGCGTGCTGGGATTGGATGCTATTGGCTATGGCGCAAACCGCTATGAGCACCAGGGTTACTATCTGATTTTCTACCGTCTGCGCGAGGTCCCGGCGCTGTGGCATACCTGGTGGGATCTCTATATAGCGCACCCCGAACCTG
>CBFCZM010000408.1:0-2620 GCA_965602565.1 uncultured Anaerolineae bacterium | reverse complement strand
ACATCACGGAACCAGGCCAACACCACATCGTGGGGTGTCTGGTTGTAGGCACCGCCCTCACCACAATGCACGCCGACGCCTTGCTCGGCCAGGGCGAGCCACGGTTCATATGACGCCTCAAGCTCTTTGCGGTCCCAGTATGCGCCGTGGTGCCACCCCCCGGGCCACACTGGCACTGGCCAATCCATCCCGTTCACCCACGAAGCCTTGTAGTGGCTGACGCCCATGGGCTCGTAGGCTCGGCAGCTCTGCGCGATCCCCAGATCGGCCAACTCCGGCATCGGGATGCGCCCATACCCCAGGCCATCAGCGATGATCAAACGCTCCCGATCGACGGCGCGGATAGCCGCGACCGTGGCCCGGGCCACACGCTCGTGGTTCTCGCGCGTCATGCCGCCCTCGCCGGGACGCGGCGGCTCGTTGACAAGGTCGAAGCTCAGTTGCTCCGATGAGATGCCCTTGTAGCGCTCGGCAAGTGTCTCCCAGTGGAAGACAAAGGCATCCAACGCCTCACGATCAGTCCAAAGGTTGAACGGCTCCGCGCGCTCACGATTCACCGAATACCCAGGTCCACGGTGGAAATTGAACGAGACGTGAAGACCATGGGTCTGTCCCAGCCCAATCATCCGGTCGATGTTCTCCAGCATCGGCTCCTTGAGCTTGTAGACATCGTCGTCCTCGATCCAGAGCGTGTAGCAGGCCGGTATACGGACGAAATCGAAGCCCCAGTCTGCCATCCATCGGAAGTCATCTTCCTGAAAGCCTCCACTACTCTTCGTGGTGAACATCTCCAGAAGGTTGAAACCCCGCCAGCGGGGCAGAACAGACTGCTTGATTAGTGACATATCAAGTCCCCTCTTTACGCGACATCTTCCTGAGTCCAGTTACCGTCTATGAGACGCCACATCCGACCTGTCGGATTCTCATCCTGCAGCGCCTCCGGCAGCCGGTGATGGCGCACATTGTCGTAGCAGTGCAGCGCGCCGAAACGCAGCATTGAGGCAGGAATCCCAACCGCGGTGAATCCCGGATGGCCCGTTGCCGGATAGGGGCCGCCGTGGTTCATCGCCGGTGAGACCGCGACACCGGTGGGCATCTTGTCATTCGACAGCCGGCCAACCTTGGTCCGCAGAATCGGCGCGACCTGATCGTAGACAGCATCGTCCTGACCGCCGGAGTGCGTGTAGAACGTCCCGGTCAAGTTGCCCTCCAGATGCTGGGCGATCTCCTGCATCTGTGCGATATCCTTGGCGAAGACCAACAGCGACACGACGCCGAAGGCCTCGGTCTGCAGGGCCTCAGGATCCATCAAGAACTGATCACCGGAGACCCGTAGGACAGTGTTGGCATAGCGGAACCCTGGGCCGGCAGCAGCCTCACCGCCGACCACCAGCTCAGCGCCGTGTGCCATCAGTTGCCTCACAGCTTCGGAAATCGTCCACGCACCGCTCTCACCGAGCAGGATGCCGGCCGGGCTGCTGAACCGTTCCGCCACCGCAGTCAGGAAGGTCTCACCTTCATCCGATGCCGGCAACACCACCAATCCTGGCTTCGTGCAGAACTGTCCGGCACCCAACGAACAAGAGCTGAAGAGCTCGTCAGCGACCCCGTCCAGACGCTCGTCCAACACACCCTGCAGCACGAACACCGGATTGACGCTCGACATCTCAAGGTAGATCGGCTTGCCGGCCCGATCGGCTGCGGCCTTGAGCCGCAATCCGGCAGAACGGCTGCCCGTGAAACCCGTCGCCCCGACCGAGGGATGGGAAACCAGTCTGGCGCCGACATCGTGCGGTACCCGGTAGAGCAGCTGGACCATCGCCTTGGGCATGCCCGTCTCGACGAGGGCATCGAAAGCAGCCTCTGTCAGAAGCTTTGTCGTGCCGGGATGCCCCGTATTGGCTTTACCAATCACCGGATTGCCGGCGGCTAGCGCCGCGACAGCATCGCCCCCCGAAACAGAGTTGAATGCCAAGGGGAAGTTATTCGGCCCAAAGACCACCACCGCCCCACCCAGTGGGCCGTACATCGAGCGGATATCGCGCACCGCATCGATGGTAGAAAGAGACCACGACCGGTCCCTGACTGCCACCGCGGCCTGGCGCAACTGATCCGTCGTCCGCGACATCTCGACCGACCGCAACCGCGGCTCATAGGCCAGTCCAGTCTCCAGATTTGCCAGCGACGCAATCGCATCCGCCCGTGCCTCGATGTTGTCCGCAAAGGTCTCGAGGAACCGCGCCCGTGCTTCAGGTGACACATCGCGCAGCTCCTCTGCAGCCGCAGCCGCAGCCTTGATCGCGAGCTCAGTCTCCTCCCAGTTTGAGACGGGATAGATCTCAGGCAGCGGCGTCTTCGTCGCCGGATTCACCGCCTGGAACGTACCGACTGGCGCATCTGATGAGCGCCAGCTGCCGGCGACTAAGACGGATTGTACAGTCATGGTTGCACCTCCCTGGAAGCTCTAGCAGTAAGCAGTAAGAAGAAAGCAGTAGGCTAATGTCTGCGCTCCGTGCTGACGATCAAGCCATTGAGAAGCCGACCGACCTCAACCGCACTATCCAACTCAAGCTGATTTTCGGAGACGTAGCCCAGATCCCTCACGAGAATGAAGTAGTAT
>CBFCZM010000407.1:0-2627 GCA_965602565.1 uncultured Anaerolineae bacterium | reverse complement strand
GAGGAAGGTATGCCGTTACCGCACTGGTTCGCTACGCGATCACCGTGGTGGGCGGCGGGGCCAAGAGCCCGTTGTGGCTGGAGATCATCGCCGACGTGCTGGGCACTCGCCTGCTGGTCCCGCGCGTCCTTGAGGCAGGTGCCCTGGGGGCCGCCATCCTCGCCGGCGTAGGCGTGGGTGCCTACACGGATGTGTGCCAGGCTGCTGCGGAGCTGACTCGCATCGCACACATACACGCGCCCGATCCCGTGCGGCACGAGCTCTACCGGCGGGACTACGAGCGCTTTGCGGCACTTGAGAGGGGCGTGTCACCGCTGTATGGCGGTTCAGAGAACAGGGGGCAACGATGAAAGCGGCACTGTTCTACGGAGGGAAGGATATCCGGGTCTGCGAGGTGAAGACACCAGTACCGGGCCCGGGCGAGGTGCTGGTGAAGGTGTTGGCTGCGGGCGTCTGCGGCAGTGACTTGCATCCCTACCGCACACCACCGGACGAGGTGACGGCAAGCGCGCCCCCACGCCTCAGCGGTCACGAGCTGGCCGGCGAGATCGCGGCGTTGGGCCCCGGGGTATTGGAGCTGAGCGTGGGCCAGCGGGTAGGCGTGGAGCCCCGGCACCTGGTGGGCTGTGGGCAGTGCCGCTGGTGTCGTCGTGGGGAGACCCAGCTCTGCGCGGAGCTGGGGATGCTGAACGGGGCACGGGTCCACTCCACCGGCTTCGCGGAGTACTCGCTGGAATCTGCAGACAAGTGCTTCCCGCTTCCTGAGAGTATGCCCACTGAGCACGCCGCAATCCTGGACGTGGTTGCCGTGGCGGTCCACGCACTGCAACGGGTTCCCGTGCGTCCGGTCGACAGCGTTGTCGTGATCGGCGCAGGCCCCATCGGGCTGGCCATCGCCCAGGTGGCCAAGACCGCCGGCGCGCGCCGCGTCATCGTCCTGGACGCCTGCGATGCGCCGCTCGAGCTTGCCACACGACTTGGGTGCGACGGCGCGATCAACGTGATGCGTGACGACGCCCCTGCCGTGGTCCGGGCGCTGACCGGGGGCGCGGGCGCCGACGTGGTCTACGAGGCTGTCGGGGGCAGAGCCCCGACCCTCGCGCAGGCGGTGGAGATCGTGGCACCCGGCGGGCAGATCGGCACCGTGGGCATGTTCCAGGAGCCGCAGTCGCTCGATATATGGACGTGTATGCGCAAGGAAGTAACGCTCCGCTGGATATGGAGCTACGGCCTCTGGGACGGCGTGCCCGAGTTCCAGATCACCCTCGACATGATGGCGGAGGGCCGGCTGGATGTCGCGCCGTTAATCACCCATCGCTTCCCGCTGGCGCACATTGCCGATGCCTTCGCCGCCGCGGACGACAAGGCGTCATCCGGCGCGGTCAAGGTGTTGGTCAAGCCCTGAGAAGCAGGACGTCGGGAGGGCGGCGGCGACATTATTCTTGAGCTGGACACAGATGACGGCCTCGAGGAGATTACGATCCAGTATCTCATCGAGGTCGGTGGTGTTTCAGTGAGTTGGCGACCTCACGTCTCTCGCTTCAGCCAGTTCACGAAGAGAGGTAGCCACTGATCCGTGCCGTCCTCCCGCCGACCCAGCCCAAACCCGTGTCCGCCTTTTGCGAACAGGTGCATCTCTACCGGCACGTTGTTCGCGCGCAGTCTCTCAGCGTACAGGATGCTCTCCGTGACGTGGCATGTCTCGTCGTCATAGGCATGGGCCAGGAACGCAGGTGGGGTGTGCTCTGAGACCAGATCAAGCAGCCGGTTCTGTGCGAGTTCCGCTTCCGTCAGCTTCCGGAAGTAGAGATACTCCTCCAGCCAGGTCAACATCGCTCCCGTGATGTTGGTCACACCATAGATGAGGGCGGCGAAGTTCGGGATTTCATCTTCCGCTTCACTGGGCCACAGACCGGCAACCGTGGAGAGGTGACTTCCGGCAGAAAAGCCCATAACGCCTACCTTATCCGTTCTGAAGCCGTATTGGCCGGCCATCGTTCGCAGCAGCCTCAGGGCCCTGCGCGCATCGGTGATCGGCACGAGATGCGGCGCATCGGACATCTCCGGATTGGGGAGTCTGTACTTGAGGATCGCTGCGGTGATACCGTGCTCGGCCAACGCCTGAGCAATATCATAGCCTTCGTGGTCCATGCACACCATCTCATAGCCCCCGCCGGGGATGACTACGACGGCCCTTCCGGTGTTCCCACCCTCAGAAGGGTAGACGGTCAGCGTGGGTTCGGTGATGTTGCGCACACAGCGAATCGTTTCCCAGTCCTCGACGTGTTCCTGGACGTTGCTCTCCCTAGAGTGCGGTTTCTCTTGTCCTTCCCAAAGCTTGTAGACTACGGGATGCTCGGGCAGATGATCTGACACTCTTGGGCTCTCCTGGGCTATCTGGAATGGCAAATGAATTGACGCCTATGCACATGGCCACGGACGTTCCAAACATAGGCGGCAACTCGCTATCGGTGTGATCCCCGCGCGCTTCACATCAAGGGCAAGTGGGCGTGGTGCCCTGACTTTGACGCGTACGAGGCCTGCTACAGTGATCCGGTGGGGTATGGACAGGCCATTACGTGATCTCGTCCTGGAAGAACTCGATCGACTCATCATCAGGTCCCGTG
>CBFCZM010000406.1:0-2636 GCA_965602565.1 uncultured Anaerolineae bacterium | reverse complement strand
GCCGCCTTACGTCGCGCGGAACCGACCGGTGGACAGGAGGGCGCCGGCGCCCTGGGCGGTCAGAAACTCGACGAAGCTGAAGATCTGGTTGACCGCACGCTCGGGCGTCCCGATCGAGGACATCGGCCCCCGGATATGCAACAGGTAGAGTATCCCGATGGTGGTCACGCCTAGGGCGGTCGCAGCCACCAGTCCCGCCGTCTGCTCAAGGCCGGTGCGACCCCTTCCAAGGAATCGCTCAGAGACGATGCCGGTGATCAGGCCCCCTAAGGCTGCGATGGCGATACCCGTGGCCGTCTGTTCCGCTGTCGCGGCGGCAATCCAATCCAGACACCGGGTCGCCAGGAGCAAGATCGGCGGTAGAGTCAGCAGACCGATCGTGAGGAGGCTCCGGCCCCAGCGGTTCAACGAATCGGTCCTTTGCCCGACAGTCCACCATCCAGGTTGTCGGTGGTTGCCTGGCGTTCCTTCATCCTGAGGACCCTCTGAACGATGACGCTGACGCCCAGGAGAATCCAGAGGATGCGAGCCCACCAGCGCGCTTCTGTTGCTGCCATGCCGGCCACGAAGAGCACCAGTCCGATGTCTATCGCCAGGGCATACTTCGGCTCGTTGAGCTTGTCTCGCGTCTTCACGCGTGCCTCATACGCAGCATAGCGTGCATAGGACCACGTGGCCAGGAGGACGGAGAGCCCCAAGATCCACAGCCCATTCTTCACCACCAGCCAGACTTCTGTCATTGTCATCGGCGACATCGGCGTAACTCCTTGGACGACTTCATGGGCGCCACAGCTCGTAGTCGTCGAAGATGAAGACAGCATCACCATCTGTGGCGGGAGTGGAGACAGACAGGCCGGCTTCGCCTCTGGGTAACTGGTCACTCTCGGCCTTGTCTGCGAACTCGTCGTTGATATAGAACTCGAACTGGTCTCCATCGGCGATGACGGACAGGCGGTTGGCTTCTCCGGAGACGATGAGCGTGGTCTGAGTCCAGTCAATCACCGGCTGCCAGGCATGGCCAAGCCACAGGCTGAATTGATAGTAGCCATCGTCGCGCACACTGAACAGATAGTAACTGCCCTCAGTAAGGCGTAGGATCAGACCGTAGGCTGCTGTCTCGGGACCTGATATGCGTTGTGCGGCCACGCTGACGTAGGAGTCGCTCACGACGCTATCCTCGCCGTTCAGTTCCGGGGTGCACCAGCGACCAACAGGTTGATCTGCGTTGATCACCCAGCGATAGGTGCCGTCGGCTATCAGCCGGCTGACGCTGCCCCAATCATCCTCGTGCTCACTGATGAGCCATTGGTTGGAGTTGTCGTCGAAGGCGTCGGCGGCAAGTTGCTCCCAGTTCGGTGGCGGGGTGGGGGCCAGCGTGTCGAAGACTGTGGTCGGGCTGGGGGCCGCCGTGGCCGTCGCTGCGGCTTCGGGAGTTCCGGTTACGGACGTTGGCTGCGGCTCTGAGGCAGCTGCTGGATCGGGTGTTGGGGTCGCGATGGTGTCGGCAGCTGTGATACCCCCGATCGCGGGCGTGGCCGTGCTCGCGACCGCGACAACGCCTGCTGGCTGCACGGACCCGTCGCTATCCAGCGCCGAGCTGAGTTGCAGGCCCACGACGCCGGCCGCCAGGATGGCCAGCACAGAGCCCAGCCAGGCAAGTGGGCTCAGACCAGCCCGTTGCTTGCGCTGCGGTCGGGTGAGGAAGATTGCCGGGGGCGGTGCTTGATCAGTGGGGATCGCCGTTCGACTCTCGCTTCGCAAAGCTTCGGCCATCTCGGCAGCTGACTGGAAGCGTCTGTCCGGTGGCAATTCCATCGCTTTCAGGATCACGCCTCTGGTTCGATCACTGACGCGGGGACTCAGTGCCTTAACCTGTAGGAAGCGGTAGGGATTGGAGGTCCGCTCTCCAGCAGTGAGCGGCCGTTCGCCGGTGAGCGCGTGGTACAAGGTGGCCCCCAAGCTGTAGATATCGCTTCGAGGGTCTACATTGGTGTGGCGCATGCCCCAGCGCTCGGGAGGCGCATACTCCGGAGTGCCCATCACGCGTTTGGCTGTCCAGGTCCGCGGATCGCTGGGATCCCACAGGGCGTGGATCTCGAAATTCGTGACCACAACCCGGTCATCCGGCATTATCAGGATGTTGTCGGGCTTGACATCGCGATGGCGCACACCGTGGTTGTGGGCGTGGGACAGTGCGTCCAAGATCTGGACAGCCCAGGCAACGACACGGCTTTCGGCCATCGGTCCTGCCTGGCCGAGCAGCTCGGTCAGGCTCTGGCCGGCAAGCGCCGGCTGGATGAGATAGGCATTCGGGCCGGGGCCATCGCCGCTGCCGCCCTGTTCCGGCGCGCAGAAGTAATCCAGAACACCCGCGATGCCTGGATGGTGCAGGTCGGCCAGCGCAGCGGCGTCCCGCTCAAAGGCCGCCCGCAGCGCCCCGAGGGTCTCGGCCTCCAGATCCGGCTGCGGCAGCAGCTCTTTGATCGTGACCGGGGTGTTCGCTTCCAGATCCCAGCCCACGTACTGCGCCTCAAGTGCGTCGATCTTCAGCAACCGATCGACGCGGTAGCGGACGTTGAGGATTGTGCCTAGGCTGAGTATGGAGTAGAATGAAAGAAGGCAGAATGGGAGAATGG
>CBFCZM010000405.1:0-2636 GCA_965602565.1 uncultured Anaerolineae bacterium | reverse complement strand
TAGGTTCACTGTAGCCACCAGGTGGTTCATCTGTGCCTCCAGTTCCTCGGTGGCGTTTCTGAAGCGATCCAGGAATTCCTCACTCTCGCTATCGAGGAAGAGACCCAGGAGCCTTCGCGGCGTCAGGGGCTTGTTGGCGCCGTCGCCGCGGATTCTGTAGGTGCCTCTGGACGTACAATAGGGTTTCCGCGGACCGCTGGGGATCTCGATGCGGAAGAAGGGCTTGTCGCCCAGGTTCTCGGTGATCACGTCCACCTCAATCCGCGGGATGCAGCTCTCGGCGCGGCTGAGGATGCTCAGCCGCTCTTGATCCCCCACGGCACAGCCGATCACTTTGCCGTACTGGCGTCCGTCCGGCTTTTGAGCTTCCTCGACACCCAGAAGGATCGTGCCGCCGGTGGGTGTGTTGGCAAACGCCACGATATCCTCGGTGTCCATGCCGGCTGCCGACTGTTTGAAGTCGACGTGACGATCTTCTTGTCCACCTAGCAGGCGCCCTGCGCGCTCTGAGATGCCCTGGTATTCTCGCTGGCTCATCGTTGCTCCTTGTGCTTCCGGTGTCCTAACGCCATGGAGTATGGTCCGTGTGCTCGTGTGACCCAAGTCCGTGACCCGGTGAACGTGTGACTTCGCGGCATTTGCATACCCGTCCAGACTGTTCTGGCCTCTCTCGATTGGACATCACACCCATCACGGCAGGAGAATGCGATATGCCATCTCGTGACGATTTGGCGCAGCCCGCAGCACCGGGATCCTACGAGCCATCAGGGCTGACTAGCTTTCCTCGAAGAAGAGCAGTTTGTAGGCCTTAACTGCGTGGTGTGCAGATTCAGATTGCTGCCCTTGTGCTTTCAGCGACAGAGCGCTGTCCAGGTGCTGCCGCGCCAGTTCTGCTCTGTCGCCATAAGAGATGGCGATGAGCTGTTGGGCCAGGAGGATGAACTCGTCCAACGGGCCTTGCGTAAGGTGGGGCAGGGTTGTGTAATGTGCCAGGACGCCGGCCCACCGGTCGTTCCACGCGCCGCCGGCAAACGGTGTGCGGTGCTGGGCCATCCCTGCGAGCTTGGTGCCGGTCTCTCTCAGCGATGCCTGTGCGGCATCAAAGTTGAAGCGGGAGACCGGGGTGGGGTCGATGGCGCGGTACTGCCGGTGGTAGAGAAAGTGGTAGAGGTTCTGCAGACCGGAGAGCAGACCTTTGCCGCTGCCGCCGGCGATGGCGACACCGGCAGCGGGCTTGCCGCTGGGATCCCCAAGCTGCACCGTGTCGATGAAATCCTTGGTCAGCCCGTTGATATCGCCCCAGTAGACCGGGGCACCGATTGCCAGCCCATCGGCTTCGTTGCACAGGTCCGAGAGCTCCGTCGGGCAGGCAGGACCGGTTCCAGCTGTGCCGTAGGGCCGGATGGCGTAGTCGACCAGGTATGCGGTCCGCGTCTCTGCACCGGCCGCTGCAGCACCCTCAAGAATGGCTCCGATTAGTGCGTTGGTGCGCTCTGTCTTCCGTGGACTTCCGACGATACCCAGGATGAGCATTGGTTGTCTCCTAAGATTCTGTGTGCTGCACTGGTGATTCTCGTGCTCACGACTCACGATGCACGATTCACCCGGATCGGAGAGCGTATCGCCGCGAGCGCGGAGCTGCCTGCAGAGCAGATGTGAATGGTGAATTGTGAATCGTGACGTTCGACTTCGGACTTGAGACTTGAGAACTGTGACTTGTGACTGAGTCTTCTTCACCGTTCCTTCGTATAGAAGTACGGTCGCTGCCCCCACGGCATCGAGCGGCCCCGGGCAATGACCATCAGTTCGTACCAATCGTCGCGGTCGAGCGTGACGCCGACGGCACCGGCGGCCTCTGCCAGGTGCTCTGGATTGGCGGTGCCGACGAGCGGGATGACGGGACCGGGTTGCTGCATGAGCCACGCCAGTGAGAGCTGGCCCAGCGTCACTCCATAATCATCTGCGAAGGGCTTGAGCTGGGCGACGACGCCGGCTTCGCGCTGCTGCTGCCAGTCGTCGTGGGGGAGGGTGCGTCCGCCGGTGAGGACTCCCCTGTGAAGCGGGCTCCAGGGCAGGATCGCCATCTTCTTCTCGTGGCAGACCGCCGTCAGTCCGGTCTCCAGCGGCTCCAGGTGCAGCAAGCTGAATTGGGTTTGCACGCTCTCAAGGCGGGTATAGGCTGAAAGGGCACGGATTTCGTCGGGCGTGTAGTTGCTGATGCCCACGTGACGGATCTGGCCCTCCGCCCTCAAGTCCTCCAGCGCTCTCGCTGTCTCCTCCGGGTGGGTGAGGTAGTCGATGCGGTGCGGCTGGTACAGGTCGAGGTAATCCATTCCCAACCGCTTCAGGCTCGCCTCGCAGCTGGCCTTGATGTAGTCGGCCGAGAGGTCATAGGCCTTGTGGCTATAGTTTGGATCCATACCAGGAAAGACGATGCTGCACTTGCTGGCGATCACCACTTCGTTGCGCGGGATGCCAGTCTCGCGCAGAGCCGCGCCCAAGATCTCCTCGGAGTTGCCGACACCGTAGATGTCGGCGGTGTCAAAGAACGTGATGCCCAGCTCGCAGGCTGCGCGGACGGTGGCCTTGCTCTCGGTCAGCTTCGGATCGGCGTCCATCAGCGACTTGACCCGCTT
>CBFCZM010000404.1:0-2638 GCA_965602565.1 uncultured Anaerolineae bacterium | reverse complement strand
GCACAAGTCTGGCGCGGAACATCATACCACGGGAACTCGATAGCTCAACCACAAGAGACAATGAATGACTGATCCAACCTATACGATCTTGTGCCCGCGCCGGCGGCTGGCCCGCGGCACGGGGCGCGGAGCGGGCCGTCGACAGCAAGTGTGCGCTGCGGCTCCAGCCGATACGCCGCTGTCATCTGGCAGGACAACCTGAGGAGATCGTGGAACACACTCCCGGGGAGGCGCATCTGTGGTAGGCTGTTTGACATCGGCACGTGCCCTTGCTATACTGGTTTTGGCTGGCCCCAGAAAAAGCAATAGTCCGCGGGAAGCTGCCTTTCCAGCCCGAGGCACCTGTCTATCTCTGACCGGCCACCGCCGGCTGGACTGTATGTCCGTTCAGAGATAAGTGGGTGTCTTTTCGTTTCTCTGGGACGACACGGAGATGGCAAACACATGGGACTCTACCGGCGTTTTCTGGGCTACGTCAGACCCTACTGGCCCTTGGGCATCGCAGCATCGTTGAGCTTTGTCCTCAGCGGCTTCCTGGGGGCGTATCCCATCCAGCTTTTCAAGCGCGCCGTGGACATCGCAGTAGGCGACACTGTCCCCACCACGATGAGCGGCGGGCGGGCTTTTGTCTGGCTGGCCGTTCAGTACATCGGGCTGCGCCTGGCCCTCGGAGGCGTGCAGCTGGCTGAGTCCTATCTCTCGCGGAAACTGACGCAGAATGTGGTCTTCGACCTACGTAGCGATCTCTACGCGCATCTGCAGTCACTGTCCATCGGGTTCTACGAGACGCGGGGCGCCGGAGACATCATCTCGCGCGCACTGGGCGACGTGGGCGCATTGGCTGGCGGCGTGATGGGCCCGCTGACGCGCCTGACAGGTGAACTGACGCAGCTCGGCTGGGCACTCGCCTTTCTGCTCGGCATCAACCCGGGGTTGACGTTGATCGCGCTTGCCATTGCACCACCCCTTGGGGTAGCCGTCTACCGCTTCGGCAGCAAGATGCGCTCTCAGTCGTGGCAGATGCGACTGGCGCAATCGGCGCTATGGTCCTTCCTGATACAGAACATCGCCGGGATACGCGAGATCAAGATCTTCGGCCGTGAAGCGCACGAGCTCGCTCGCTTTCGAGCGCACGCCGGCGATGTCGACGAGATCGGGCTCAAGGACGCCGTGTTGAATGCCACGCTGACCTTCCTTACCGGCCTGCTCTTCTCCACCGGCGAATCCGTGATCCTGCTCCTCGGTGGCTTGAGCGTGTATCGGGGTGCCATGACAGCCGGCATGCTGACCGCCTTCCTGATGTACGTGCGACTGCTCTACAATCCCGTGATCACGCTGAGCCGGCGCTACGACCAGACACAGCGAACCCTGACCTCGGCCGTCCGGGTCTTCGAGCTGCTCGATGCCGAGCCGGAGATCACCGACGCAGCCGGCGCGGTCGTCCTGGACAGCGTGCTGGGTGCATACCGGTTTGAAGGGGTCAGCTTTCACTATGAGGAGGGCCAAGACGTCCTTCACGACATCACCTTCAATGCGGCGGCGGGCGAGATGGTCGCCCTGGTCGGGCACAGTGGCGGCGGCAAGACGACATTGAGCAAGCTGATCCCTCGCTTCTACGATCCCACACAGGGCAAGATTCTGCTCGATGGACGGGATCTGCGCACCATCCGCGTCGATTCCCTGCGGGATCAGATCGCCGTGGTCTTTCAGGAGTCGTTTCTCTTCAATGGCACCCTGCGGGAGAATCTGATGTATGGCAAGCTGAATGCCACGGAAGCAGAACTGATCGCTGCGGCAGAGGCCGCCAACGTCCACGATTTCGTGACCGCCATGCCGGATGGCTACGAGACCACCATCGGGGAGCGCGGCATGAAGCTTTCCGGCGGGCAGCGCCAGCGGGTTGCCATCGCTCGCGCGTTGCTCAAGGACCCGCGCATCCTGATCCTGGATGAGGCGACCTCGTCGGTGGACAGCGAGACGGAGCGGCTGATCCAACAGGCACTGGACCGACTGCTCAGGAATCGCACCAGCTTCGTCATCGCGCATCGTCTCTCGACTATTCTGCACGCCGACCAGATTCTGGTCATCGAGGATGGCAGGATCGTCGAGCGCGGCAAACACGCCGATCTTCTGGCGCTGAACGGCGTATACCGGCAGCTCTATGAAGCACAGTTCGAGGAAAGCTCTCAGCGGTCAGCGATCAGCAAGAACGCGTAGGAAGTAAGAAGAAAGCAGTTGACAGATCGCCTCACATGCTGCATACTCCTCACTCCTGTCCTGACCGCTGATCGCTGTAAGCTGATAGCTTCTCATCTAGCGAGGACAGTATGACAACGACCCTTGGCCGGTATCCAACACTTGGCGAAGTCATCGACTACTACACGCAGGAATCCTTCCTGCGGCTGCTCCTGGACGTCACGCGCCGGCGGCGCGTGGTGATGGTGATCTCCCAGCAGAAACACTGGGAGCCCAATTGGGCCAGGGACGAGGTCGTGGCCACCACCGTGAATGAACTACACCGAAGTATCCTGGGGCAGATCCAGGAGGCCCTTCCTGATGTGGCGCTCGGCGAGCGTCCCGACTATTATCCCTCCTTCCATCAGTCTGTGCTGAAGGGTACCGAATACGGGAGTGCAGA
>CBFCZM010000403.1:0-2703 GCA_965602565.1 uncultured Anaerolineae bacterium | reverse complement strand
CCGGGCAATTCCGCGGATTGTCCCAGGTTTGTCCGTGGGGCTCAATACGCTCGGCCTCCCGCCAACGGGCGAGGTTATGCCTGATGCTCCCGCGTCGTCCCTTGTGCTGGCCGAGTACGAGAGTATCTTTGTCGTTACCGATCGAGATGCGTTGAGGTGAACCTATGGCGAACAAGCCCCGTAGGTAGCGTCGGCACAGGCTGTGGATGACTGATGCCAATGAGCCGATTACATTCGTGAGCGAAGATGCGGAGTCGGCCGCGGCTTGCACGCCGTGGAACTCCTCGATGCGGCGTATCGATCGACTGCAGACGATGGTGCAGGTATTGACGTGGGAGTCCGTGCGCTTGAGCATTTGTGACTTGCCGCTAGAGGATCTCGTCTTGCCGGTCTATCTCCCTGAGGAGGCCATATGAAGATCACTGAGACCAGCGTGGTACGTGTTTCGTTGCCGGAGCGTGAGTCCAAGACGGAGCCGCGCCGACCGGGTTGGGCGGCGGAAGCTGAGGTCGCCAACCCGATGTCGCGCTACGCCAAAGTCAAGCGGCATCGCAGTCTATGGTTGCCCAAGTGGGCTGGCGCGTGGGTCAGGGTGAAAGCTGAAGATGGGACGTGGGGACTGGGTACACTCAACTTCGCTCGCGCCACCACGCCGGTCGTCGAGCACCTGGCCTCGCAGTTGGTCGGGGAGGAGTGTATGGCCATCGATAGGTTGGCCGACATGATGTTCCGGATGACCAAACCCTACGGCACCGTCGGCCTGGCCTCATACGCCATCAGCGGGATCGACCTGGCCCTCTGGGATCTCAAGGGGAAGCTGCTGGATCAACCGGTCTACAGCTTGCTGGGGGGACCCCAGAAGGACCGCATCTTCTGCTATGCTACGGGCAACGACGTGGACTGGTACCAGGAGCTGGGGTTCAAGGCATTCAAGCTGGCGTGTCCTTATGGTCCGGCGGATGGCTGGGACGGTATCCAGCGCAATGAAGCCTTTGTCGCCAGGGCGCGCGAGATCATCGGCGACGAGGCTGAGCTGATGCTGGATTGCTGGATGGCCTTTGACGTCGAGTACACGGTCCGCCTGGCCGAGGTCCTGCGTCCCTACCGGCTCAAGTGGATGGAGGAGTGCCTGCTCTCCGAGGACTTCGATGCGCACGTGGCGCTGCGCGAGCGCTTGCCGTGGCAGACGCTGGCGACGGGCGAGCACTGGTACAGCCACGTGCCGTTCCAGTGGGCGATCAGCCACCGGGTCGTCGACATCCTGCAGCCGGACATCAATTGGTGCGGCGGGATGACCACCGTTCGCCGGATCGCGGCATCGGCTGATGCCGCAGGCACCAGCGTGATCCTGCACGGAGGCGCGATCACGCCTTTCGGACAGCACTTCACTCTCGCCACGCCCAGCTCGCCCTGGGGAGAGTACTTTGTCGGGTCGCCTCCCGGCGTCCCGCTGGAGGAAACTACTCGTCTGCCGGGCCAGGCCATCGCGAAGGATGGCTGGCTCGTGCCCAGCGACGCACCCGGCTTTGGGCTGGAGATTCTGGATGCGTGGATTATGCCGTTTGTGTGAAGCTCTCAGCGATCAGCGTTCAGCAGTCAGCCTTACTGCAAGGAGCAAAGCGTAAGCAGTAAGTCGGCATATCCGGCATACTGCTTGCTCTCTACTCCTTGCTGCTCTTCTGGGCTGACCGCTGATAGCTGACAGCTGATCGCTATCTTTCCCAAGGAGTTCTCGAATGATCATCGACAGCCACTGCCACGCCTGGTCGTACTGGCCGTACGCGCCGGCGGTTCCTGATCCGGAGCAGCGCGGACGCGTGGAGCAGCTGCTTCACGAGATG
Organism: uncultured Anaerolineae bacterium; assembly: GCA_965602565.1. Lineage (GTDB taxonomy): Bacteria > Chloroflexota > Anaerolineae > B4-G1 > SLSP01 > PWVB01. Next base: position 862 of record CBFCZM010000403.1, on the reverse strand, counting down.
GATGTGAACGATATCGATCAAGCGCTGGTCGTCTCGGCACAGATCGACCACAACCCTGAGAACAACGCCTACGTCGCCGATCAGGTTGCCCGTTTCCCGGAACGCCTGCACCAGGTTGTGGATCTGGACAGCGTCTGGTCCGCCACCTATCACACGCCGGGCGCTGCTAGCCGGCTCATGGCGATGGCGGAGCGTTGGCCCATCAAGGGGTTCACCCACTATCTGAGTCGTGACGACGATTGTAGCTGGCTCATCTCATCCGATGGTATGGCGTTGTTCCGTACTGCTGCTGAGCTGGGGCTGATGGCCAGCCTGAGCTGCTATCCTCACCAACAGGCAGCGATCCGGCGCATCGCCGTGCAGTTCCCTTCTGTGCCGATTCTGTGTCACCATCTGGGTCATCCCAGGGCGGGGGAAGCGCCGCCACATGCCGGTCTTTCCGAGATCCTCGCCTCTGCACGGTGCCCGAATATCTACATTAAGCTGTCGGGCTTCACCTACGCAAGTCAGACGAAGTGGGACTATCCGCATTCGGATGTTCACTGGATGGTGCGAGCCGAGTACGAGCATTTTGGTCCACACAGGATGTGCTGGGGGTCGGACTACCCGGTTGTCCGGTTCTACAGCACCTATCGCCAGTCCCTGGAAGCTTTCCGCACGCATTGCACCTTTGTGCCGCACGATGGGAAAGAGTGGATACTCGGTCGCACACTGCACCGGCTGCTGACAGAACCAAGGGTCTAGAACGAGGAGAGCCGCACTGGGGTGCGGCGGTCCCAGGGCTAGGCAGCGGCTGCTGACAGACAAAGGGGGCTCTACACCACTCAGATCCTGTTGATGACGGCTGTCCTGGCTGATCCCG
>CBFCZM010000402.1:0-2720 GCA_965602565.1 uncultured Anaerolineae bacterium | reverse complement strand
ATGTTTGCAGATGAAATCAATAGTATGAGCCAATGCGGATGGAAGAAGAAATATGGGAGGAAACATATCATAGCGCCCAGATACATCGGGTGGCGAACTATTCCATAGATACCCCGCTCAATAAGACCTGCGCCTTGATTCCTGACAAACGCAACGATGGAAAGCACAACCAAGCCAATGCCGAAACCAAGGAGTATCCACCCGGAATATCTGAGAGGACGCAAGGAATCAGGAACATCAAGAGTGGACATCAGATAAATGAACAGAGCAACTGATGAGCCGTTGATGATATAACCAATCATTTCTTCTGTCTTCTGTTTCACTTTTGTACCCGCTTTCTGTAAAGTCTGATAGTGAAGCTGATTCTGCTTTGCAGCCTAACGGCAGAGAGTTAGGCTACAGCCTGCTTGCACAACTCAAAGACTACATCGCCATGAAATGGGGAATCCTCTGGGCGTAGACCTCGAATCTCCACCCAGCGCGGTTGCTCTGCTGACTCGTCTTCTACTTGGTCATCAGCCAGGAATCTCAATGTCTTCGGTCTGCAAATGAAGTAGAAGTGCAAACCATGATACGCCCTGTCCGAAGGATCGTAGTAGAAGAAAACCTCTTCGAAGTGGACGAATCGCATCACGCCTATCTCAATACCAGTTTCTTCCCGAGTCTCTCGTTTGAGTGTCTCTTCCAGGTTACGAGATCACGACCACCTCGTGGTCCGTGATCCAGGCGACCTCAAACCGGGCCCATCCCTCCTCCTCAATCACCGGAATCTGCTGATCTGCAACCAGTAGCTGAGCACCGCCGGCAACGACACCCTCCGGCAGCTTCACAGCGACCTCGAAAGGACCAATGGGCGTCAGCTCGTGCAGCGGCGGGCGCCACGTTCCCGGGTGTGAGAGATTCACCAGGTGCAGCACGAGGCGCTCAGGTTGCCGGTAGAGATGGCAGTCGATCAAGCCAGGGCCGACCACACTGAGCGGAATCCGATCTCCGACCGCCCAGCGGATCACGTTGGCCAGCAGGGCACCGTGGTCGGGCAGGTTGTGCTTGGCGAAGGCGTGATCGAGACTGGCCGGGATATAGGCGACGCGCCCCCACTTGGGCCGCTCGTTCAGCACCAGCGCCGGCGCCCCGCTGTCCATCTCGCGCATCCACGCCGTCTCGGGTGGATAGATCGGGAACGGCGGGATGTAAGTAGCCGGCACAGTTGCCTCCGCTTCCACGTCGACCTCCTCCAATCGACCCCCAAACGGGAGGATGTCCGTCTCCTCGAATCCGGCCAGCACCGGGGATCGCGCCCCGCAGATCTCCGGTTCGTCACCGGTCTGCGGACCGTCAACCCGCCCGCGCAGCTCCGGCTTGAGACGCAGATACGAGTGGCAGTCCCAGGCATCCCAGTTGGGAGTCGCGGTATTCAGCGCGCCGCGATGGGTGCCACGCGCGTGCACGCCCAGCAGATCGGCCAGGGCGAAATCAGGACGCTCCTCCCCAGTCTCATCGTAGCGGCTCGCTAGGCCCGTGGCCACAAGCCCGCCGCCGGCTCCCACGAACTGCCGAATCGCCTCACACTGCACATCGGACAGCGCACCCACATTGGGGAGAACCAGGGCGGCTAAGTCTTGCCCGTCACGCGCGATATGGTCGGCATGAACCGGCACGTAGGGTATCCGCGCGCGGATCAGAGCCTGCACCACGCCCCAATAGGGCTTCATCACGAGATCATCCGGTGCGTCACGTCCAAAGAAATCCACGTTCTCTTGGGACCAAACGACACCAACTGCGGCAACCGGCCGGCGATGTGTCAGATAGGCCTCGTAGCGCTTGTGCCAGCGCATCAGCGGTGGGGCGGTCCAGTACTGGCGACGGTCCTCGTGATAGGCGCCGATATGATGCCACCACGGCTGGATCGTGCCGGCGAATCCCTCAACCGTCCACATGCGGGCCTCCAGCACCGGTTTGCTGGCGACGCGGAACGTCGGCGAGGGGCTCTGGTACATCGACATGGACTCAGGCACCAGCTTGTCCCACCCCAGCAGCCCGTGGATCAGCTTCCCCATATCGCCGTTAGCCTGAAAGCCGGTCGCAGGGTGCCGCGTCTGGTTATCCAGGAAGACCAGCTCAGAGCGCTCGCAGATCGCCTTGTAGTCGCGGAAAGACCGGCTCTGACCCAGGATATCGCCGGAGTTCATGCCGATCCACAGACAGTGCGGCCCGCCGGCTTCCTGCGTGGCACGGTTGTTCAGATCCCAGATCTCGATCCGCCGCTGGTAGCTCCAGCGAATCCACGCCCTGTAGACCGGATCATCCCAGTCCACCACGACCGGCAGCTCGTATCCGGTTGCGCCACCAAAGCTCGCCACGCAGTGCTCACAATAGCAGATCTGGTCCCGGTGCAGCCCGCTCCAGCTGTTGTCGGCAAACCCATCGGGATGGTAGCGTTCGATGATCTCCCGCAGCACGTCCGGCAGATAGATGTCGTAGTAGGGGCTGCTCACACAGGTGAAATAGAAGGGCCCGGCGCGGTAGGGCTCGCCGTCACGCTTTCGCGCAAACCAATCGGGATGTGCATCGAAGAAGGGCTGATGCGTGCGGTTGGAGTCCATCCGTGCCACGACCGCAAGACCTTCCTCTCGGGCAGCCGCCGCGACGTCCCCGAAAAGGTCACGCTCGCCAAGGTGTTCTGCGCGATGCTGCAGCGCAAAGCGGCTTGGGTAGTACGC
>CBFCZM010000401.1:0-2721 GCA_965602565.1 uncultured Anaerolineae bacterium | reverse complement strand
GCTTCGATCTCTGCCGCGTTTAGGCGGCAGCCAAGGGACTCCAAATAGATGTGCACTGGCGGGCACCTTAGGGTGCCAGGGTGACATTCAGATCGTCAAAAGCGACAACCACATCACCTTCCGAGAAGGCCCCGGCGTAGAGGCCGATCGGCCCTCCCTTGGCGTCAGGGTCCTCGACCTCGAATACGGTCTGATCATTGACACGGAACTCGAAGCGCGTCCGCACGGCGATCACCTCAAGCCGGTTGGTTGCTGCCCCCTGGTTCACCGCGTCACTGGGTGTCCAATCGGGGCTCAACAGAGACCAGAGCCCATCAGTATGCCGCGCAGCCCGCACATAGCCGTCGCCACTGACCGAGAACGCGTAGAAACTCTGCTCACCGTCCATCCGCATCAAGATACCGTATTCGTTGTCGATGGGCCCCGATACCTGAGTGGCTGACACCTCAACGTGGCAATCCTGCCAGTTGGACTGTGACGAAGCCCAGGCCAGCTGCCCCGGGGAGAAGACGTGAACCTGCAGCGTACCATCGACGATGCTCACATCGGCGACAGCGTCCGAGCTCAGGTTCCAGCCCTCACCATCGTCGAAGGACGTGGTCCAGCTGTCAGACGCCGGCTCGCCTGCACAGCCGCTGAGTCCCCCCAGAGCCAGCACGAGTACCAGCCTGACCAACCAAGCTAGACGGCAACAGATACGCGATCCGCAGCCGTCCCTGGAGATCCTCATGGCCTCAACACCTCAAGATCATCGAACCACACACTTGTCCCACCGTCCCCCACCGTACCGGCGGCAAGACCGATATCTCCCTTGGCCAGGGTCTCATCCTCAGCCTGCGCGACCAGCTCCCCGTTCACATAGAACGCCAACGTGGTGTCCTGGCACATGACAAGCAAGCGGTTGTCCGATCCGTCGGTGTGGACTGCTGCGGAGCGCAACATAGCGCTGCCCGTCAAGGGAAGCAACTCGCCGTCCTCATCCGAGCGGAAGATGGCATAGTACCCGTCAGCACTAATGGCAAAATAGTAGAACTGCTTGTCACTATTGCGGCAGATGAGCCCGTAGTGGTTATCAGATTGACCTGCAGCGCGGGCTACGGCCTCAATCTCCACGTCCTCGAAGCTGCGGCCGCTCGTCGCCCAGACAAACCACTGTGGTACATCGATCTGGAACAGGTAACGGCCCTGCTGGTAGCCGCGAACGTAGGTTTCGTGCGAGGCTGCCCCCCACCCGCTGGCAGGATCGGAGAAATCATCCTCGAAGGGCTGGGAAGCGCCAAGACACCCGGTCAAGAGGCCGATCAGGATCACCAGGACCCACGCTTGCAGCTTGTGCGAACTCATCATACGCGCTCCTGCCCTAGAGAACGAAGTACAGCGATTATACCCCAGGCCCCAAGACGGACAACAGAGGGAGCAGTCTCATCTTGGGCCCTGGTCAATCGTGAGCTGCTGTGGTCCGGCTGTGAACTCGGTGTAGAATCGGTTCATCGCCACCAGCAAGAAGCCTACGGCAGCCAAACCGGATGGGAGGCAGACAATGCAAACAGCAATCGCGACCATCGAGGCGTTCGTCAGGCGCGAAATGGGTAGTGCTGCTGGGCACGATCTGGTGATCGGACACGGGTATCTGCACGTTGACCGTGTGCGCCGCCACGCCCTGCGAATTGGAGACGGCGAGGGGTTCGATCGGATGGACTTGGTCGAGACAGCCGCACTGCTCCACGATATCGGGCTACGCCACGTCGAGAGCCGCGCGGACCACGCGGCCGTGAGCAGCGCGTTGGCCCGCGACTACCTTCACGGGAGCCACTTCTTTGCCAAAGACGAGATCAACGCCGTCGTCATCGCGATAGCTCGCCATAGCGACGTCACGCCGATCCCAAACCTGAGAGGCGCCTCGCTGGATGACGCCTTGACGGCGATCCTGAGGGAAGCAGACGTGCTGGACGCACTGGGCGCCGTGGGCATCATGCGCGCCTTCATGACCAAACACGCCCGCCCACCGTACGACGCCACCACGCCCGCAGGTGACAGCTGGTTACTCTCCGGCGACCAATTCGCGGACCTGCGGCGCCAAGGGCGCTTTCCTACAGTCACCGTCATGGACCAGATCAATCTCCAGATCGCGATCTACGACAATCTGCGCAGTGACACGGCCCGGCAATTGGGCACGCCGCTTGTCGCGTTTATGAGGGCATACGTGGAGCAACTGATCCGCGAGGTCGGCTCCCAGTGTCCGGCTCCATCCTGAACCATGCCTGACCACGCAGGGCGCGCCTACGTTTGGGGGTAGAGGCCAGATGGAGATCTGCACAATCCCCGCTCTGCTATCCGGAGCTGTCGGATTGGGCTGCCGCCGATCAAAGTGCGATTCCGTAGAGACGATCCGGTGGATCGTCTTCTTCGGGCTGCTACCTTGTCGACCTCACCTGTGTCTGCGGCTAGAAGACGCCGATGAACCCCTGGGGTTCGCTGAGGTGTTTCTCCCGGGAAAGCAGGCGCCTGCCCGAGTCAGGCGCGCTGCGGGATCAGCAACATACAGCCCGCTGACATGACCGCAGCTTCTGTCTCGGGAACTCGCCCCCATTCTGAAACGCGCCCGGCCACAGACTGACTCTTGTGCAGGCGGTCGTCTGTGGTAGAATGCTCTTCGCCAAGCCCCTGTAGCTCAGATGGATAGAGCACTGGCCTCCGAAGCCAGGGGCCCGCGTTCAATTC
>CBFCZM010000400.1:0-2728 GCA_965602565.1 uncultured Anaerolineae bacterium | reverse complement strand
AGGATGCGGTCGTCCTCTACGTAGACCGCGATTGGCCGGTCTTTGCGGCACACTACGCAGGGCCGCGTCGAGGATTGCCCTATGGCGCGAACCTGAGCGATCCAGCCATCGCCGGGGCCGCCCTGGCGCCGATATGGGAGAACGCGTCTGCCGTCTGGCTCGTCTCGACACCCGAATCGCTTCAAGCCGATCCGGATCAGACCGTGCCGCAGTGGCTGGCGACACAGGCTGCGGTGACGAGAATCTTGGTCAGCGGAGAGAACACCCTGACGCTGTACGCGCGCTCCGAGCTGGATGCGCGGGTGCGCGAGACAATTGAGCCGGGCTACACGCCGCCACTTCGCATTCGATCATCCCATAGCCTGGTCGGTGCAGATATCCCGCTTCCTCGCTACCGGACAGGAGATACGCTGCGTCTGGGCCTCTATTGGATCCCGCCTCTGGCTGATGGCTGCCAGGTCAGCATACAGACCGATGAGACCCACATCGTCTTTGATGTACCTCCGCTCGCTGCCGACCTGAATATCGCCCGGAACCAGGTCGATGTCCCGCTAACGCCGGACCTACCCGGTGGCCGCTACGCGATCGAAGTGCACGTCCCGGGTTATGACCCCACCCCCCTGGGCACCTTCACGCTGATCCCGAAAGCCTCTGGCGAGGCCATCACCGTCGACGCCATTGCCCACCGGGTCGACTATCACTTCGGCGAAGCGATCCGACTTCTCGGCTACGCCCTGCCGGCCACGGACGTCGCTCCCGGTGAGGCCCTCCCCCTCACGCTCTACTGGCACACGGGCAGCGCCCTTCCCACACGCTACAAGGTCTTCACGCACCTGCTGGGCGAGACTTTCAACGCCACCACCGGCAACTTCCTGTGGGGACAGCAGGACAACGAGCCGGGCAATGGAAAGGATCTGACCACACTGTGGGCGCCCGGGGCCATCATCGTTGACAGCTATCGCATTCCCGTGGACCCACACGCGCCACCCGGCCCCTACACAATCGAGGTCGGTATGTACGGTTTGGTCGACGGCGTACGCTTGCCGGTCCAGGGGGGCGGCAGCACGGTCGCGGACAATGCAGTGCACCTGGCAACCGTGGTAGTGAGCGCCGAGGAGTAGAAACAAGACGAGTCTGAGAATCAGAGAATAGATGATAGAATCAGAGGATGAACATCAGCGAGCACCGGCAATCTACAAGGCGATGCAGAGACGACGCCGCACGAGCACAGCCTTCCGGGTATACTCACACCGGTGCCTGCGCCCGCAACATCCAGCCGGAGGACGTCGATGACTGAACAGGTGAATCCTATAGTGATCCTGCCAACGTACAACGAGGCAGAAAACCTGCGGCCGATGGTGCAGGCTGTCCTGGCCTTGGAGCATGGATTCAGTGTACTGGTCGTCGATGACAACTCGCCCGACGGCACAGGACAGATCGCTGACACACTGTCAGAAGAACATCCGGAAATTCACGTATTGCACCGTCCAGTGAAGGTCGGGCTGGGGCCGGCCTACGTCGCCGGCTTCGAGTGGGCACTGGCGCGCGAGTACACTCACATCTTCGAAATGGACTGTGATTTCTCGCACGATCCTAGAGAGCTCCCCCGGTTCCTCGACGAAGTGGAAGAGGCCGACCTTGTGATAGGATCTCGCTACATTCCAGGCGGCAGCACACCGGATTGGACACTGAAGCGCCGCATCATCAGCCGCGGCGGCAATCTCTTCTCACGCGCTCTGCTGGGGCTCAAGACCCACGACTGCACCGGCGGCTACCGCTGCTACCGCCGCGAGATCCTGGAACGCGTGCCGTGGGAGGAAATCTGCGCTCATGGGTATGGTTTCCAGGTCGGCGCCGTCTTCCATCTCGAAACGATGGGCGCGCGGATTCGCGAGTTCCCCATCACCTTCCGCGACCGGCGGGTCGGCCAGTCCAAGATGTCGGCCGGCATCGTGACAGAGGCGTTCACCTACGTACTGCAGCTGGCCTGGCGTCGGATCGTACCCGGCACCGAAACCAGTGGCCCGGCACGCGAATAGAGCCACGCAGTCCGGGCTGCGCCCGGAAATAGCGCGCCTGCCATCCTGAACGGAGTATGGATTCGACCCAGCCAAGGAGCTGTCACTTGAGGGATCTCGTGGTACGAGACCCTTCACTGATTCTAGCCCACTGCGTGGGGCATACGCTTTCTCGCCTGCTCGCTTTCTCCCTCACTCGCTCGTCCCGACTCCCAGACTATACTCTAGACACTCACCTCGAACGAACTGGAGCGTGCGCGTGAAAAGATCGTGGAAGCGGAACCTAACCATAGTGTGGATCGCGGAACTCCTGGCGATCATGGGCTTCTCCTCAACCTTTCCCATTTACTCCTACTACATCCAGTCCCTGGGCGTGCCGGAGGATCTCGTGGCACGGTGGAGCGGCATCGTGATCTCCGCTTCATCCTTCAGTATGGGCGTAATGGGCCCCATCTGGGGCGCCCTCGGCGACCGCCACGGGCGCAAGATCATGATCATGCGTGCGATGTTTGGGGGGGCCGTCATCATCAGCCTGATCGGCTTCGCACAGACCGTAGAGCAGTTCGCGATCTTGCGCTTCATCCAGGGCGCCCTGACCGGCACCGTAGCCGCAGCCACCGCCCTCGTGGCCAGCACCACCCCCCGTGAGCATCTGGGCGAAACCCTGGGCAAGCTCCAGCTGGCAATCTTCCTGGGGCAGGCCTTTGGCC
>CBFCZM010000399.1:0-2733 GCA_965602565.1 uncultured Anaerolineae bacterium | reverse complement strand
TTCCGGTAAATCCGGATTGTAGGATTCCATGGTGACAGGCCCATCGTAGCCGATGCTGCCTAGCCCCGAGAAGAACCGATCCCAGTCTATATCACCGAGACCGGGCAGCTTCGGGGTGTGGAACTCCAGAGGGGTCGCGAGCACACCGACCTCATCCAACCGGTCCTGATCCACTCGCGCGTCCTTCGCATGGACGTGGAAGAGACGATCAGCGAACGCCCATATCGGCTTGACATAGTCCATCTGCTGCCAAAGTAGATGCGAGGGATCGTAATTCAGGCCGAAGCTCTCGCTGGGAATCTCCTCGAACATACGACGCCAGATCGCAGGTGCGTGAGCCAGGTTCTTGCCACCCGGCCACTCATCGCCGGTGAAGAGCATGGGGCAGTTCTCGATGCCGATTCGGACATGATGCTCCTCGGCGAAAGCGATCAGCGGCGGCCACACTTCCTTGAAACGCGGCCAATTCTCATCGACCGATCTGGTCCAATCGCGCCCGATGAAGGTATTGACGACATCGACGTCGAGCAGTACCGCAGCCTTGATCACCCGCTTGATATGGCTGATGGCGACGGCGGCTTCCTCCAGATTCGGCGACAGGGGGTTGGGATAGTAACCCAGCCCGCTGATCTCCACGCCGGCGCCAGCCATCAAGGCTTTCACTGCAGCAGCCTCGTCGGCATCGAAGTCCGCCACGTCAATGTGGGTTACACCTGCGTAGCGCCGCTCTGCTTTGCCTTTCGGCCAGCACATTAGCTCCACGCAGTCGAATCCCGTTTCAGATGCGAACTTCACAACCTCGGCCAATGACAGATCAGGCAGAATCGCACTCGTGAATCCTAGTTTCATCGTGGCCCTCCTTGTGGTTTCACCCGGCAGCCGGCACACCCTCCTTCGAGTTCATCGGACAGGTTCCTTCTGGTTCTGCGATTGTCGTCTCACCCGGGCCAGTAGTATCGCCCCGGAAAGCGTCAACAGAGCAGCGACGGCGAACGACACCGGGTAACCGGCAGCCGAACCCGGCCAGTACGCGTTCACGCCGTCGATCAGTGGACCGCCCAGCCTGCTTAACGCGCCGGCCCCCGCTGTGGCGAAGTTGGTATAGCCCAGGAATTTCCCACCCTCCGCCCGAGGGATCAGGTCGGTAGCCAGCGCCCAATTGACACTCAGAAAGACCCCCGTTGCCATACCGATGATGCCGCCAAAGACGTAGACCGCTGTCACGTCGCGCGCAAACACCAGAAGAAGGATGCCAAAGGCCGCCACACCGCCGGCAGCAATATTCAGCCTCCAACGCCCCACTCTGTCAGAGAGCCATCCGGCGGGACAAACCAACAACGTCAGCGCCACGCCGATGGTCGCCATCAGATTGCCCGTCACCACCGTCGCATTGGGCACGCGCAGCCAATCGCGGATGTAGTACTGTGCGAAGCTCTGCACCACGTAGATACCCAACAGGACCAGCCCACGCGCAACCAGGAAACGGGCAAAGATGGGGTAGGCAACCAGATCCGCGCGCGGGGAAACCGCCTTCTCAACCGCGGCCGGCATCTCACGGCTGGACGGCTCACGCGTTGTGCCCAGCGTGATCGCGGTGCACAGGACCAGAACGCCGGCGACGATGCCGAAGACCGAGACCGGGTTATCATCCGCCATCAACTGCCCGGCCACCAGTGACGTCACCACGAGCCCCCCCATGTCGAAGAGGTTCTTGATCCCCGAAGCCAAACCCCGGCGGCCGGAATCAACGAGATCGGGGATCAGGCCCTGAGCCGGGCCGTGCGCCGTGTTGGATGCGACCTGCAGCAGGATGTATCCCAAAGCCACCTGCCATAGCGAGCTGGAGGGCGCCATCACAGCCAGACACGCCAGGCTCGCAAGGGTGCCTGCCAGAATCCACGGACGTCGCCGCCCCACGCGGCTGCGGGTGCGATCGCTCAGACCTCCCGCCAAGGGCTGGACCGCCATGGCCAGAATCAACCCCGCAAAGGTCATCGCCCCCAGGTAGGTGTTCTTCAGCCCTTCCGGCACGAATCGCAACAGCAGTGCGGGGAGAACAATCGGATGTAGCGCGTTCCACATAAAGGCCAACCCGAACCAGTAAACGTTCATCGCAACGAGCGTAGTGCGCCGCAGCTTCATGGGACTTCTGCTCCTGGGCAATGGGTGTAGGATGTACCCTATGGTACTGCCAAACACCGAGGATGCCCAGAAGCGAGAGCGAACCTACGAAACCCCAGGCGAGACACCCCAGTACCGGCTTCCGGCACAAGCCATAGGGCGAGTGCTCTGGGCGATGGCGAACCGGCAGACCCGCTCCATTGCCCGCGACGCGCGAGACGCAATGGGCACCGTGTCCCCACCGCCACAGATACTGGGACTGGATCACGTGCCGGCGGAAGGTGCGTGTCTCGTGACGTGCAACCACTACACGCGCCCTGGTTTCGGCGCGTGGTGGACCGCCCTGAGCATCTCCGCAGCGGTCTCGCTGGGCCGCTCCGAAGCGGCACAAGCCGACATCCGCTGGGTGATGACAGCTGCTTGGCGCTACCCGAAGGGCGATTGGCGCAGGCACTTCGTGACGCCGCTCACCCGGTGGGCATTCGCGCGCGCGGCCGAGGTCTACGGCTTCATCACGATGCCCCCAATGCCACCCGGCCCCCACGAGGTCACTGCGCGCGCATCCGCAGTCTTGCGGACGGTGCGGATAGCGCAGCAACTCGCCGGCGAAGG
>CBFCZM010000398.1:0-2746 GCA_965602565.1 uncultured Anaerolineae bacterium | reverse complement strand
ATCGCCTCCCTGGCGCCGGAGCGCACCATCTACCTCGGCACCTTCTCCAAGACGTTGACCCCTGGCCTCCGCATCGGCTGGGTAGTCGCACCTACCGAACTCCGGCACCGGCTTGTCCAGGCTAAGCAGGGCGCCGATCTCCACTCCAGCACCTTTGATCAGATGATCGCCAACGATATCGCCCAGCGCGGCATTCTCAAGAGGCACGTACAGAAGCTCCGCCAGGTCTACGGCGAGCGCATGAACACAATGCTGGACGCCCTGTCAGAGTTCTGGCCCGACGAGTGCAGCTGGACCCGTCCCCAGGGTGGCCTCTTCCTGTGGGCAAGAGCTCCTGAGTCCATCAGGACAGTGGAGCTCCTGAACGTTGCGCTGGAGCGCAAGGTCGCCTTCGTGCCCGGTGTCAATTTCTATCCCCTCGCCGATGGCGGTCACAACGCGATGCGGCTCAATTTCTCCAACGCCAAGCCTGACATGATCGTCGAGGGTATCCAGCGCCTGGGGCTGGCCCTCAAGGAAACCATCGCCCAGTAGCATCATCACCATTGATAACCAGCTTCCTGCGTTGCGCCAGTCGCAACGCAGGAAGCTGGCTCTGTCTGACTCACAACTCACGATTCACACGCCACCTTCCGGCCTCCGGTACCCGGTTTCCGCCCCTACCCCTTGATCACCGCCACCGGACGCACGCGCGCCACCTTGCGCGCAATGCCGGCCTCAGTCACCGACTCGACGACCAGGTTCACATCCTTGTACGCCAGTGGGGCCTCCTCAGCCAACCTGCGCATGCTCTTCGCCCGGACGGCCACGCCCTGTTTCCTGAGCTCAGCCCGCACGCTCTCGCCGCGCACAGCGCGCGTCGCAGCACGGCGGCTCATTGTCCGGCCGGCGCCGTGGCAGCTGGAGCCCAGCGTTGACTCCAAGCTGGCAGCCTCAGCCGCCAAGACATAGGAGTGAGTCCCCATCGACCCGGGCACCAGCACCGGCTGACCGGTTGCCCGATAGACGTCAGGGAGTTCGGACCGACCGGCCGGGAACGCTCGCGTCGCTCCCTTACGGTGCACCACCAGACGCATCGGTCGGCCGTCAACCGTGTGATCCTCTATCTTCGCGATGTTGTGCGTCACATCGTACAGCTGTTCCAGATGCCAGTCCGCGACCTTCCCGGCCAGGATCTCCTCAAACGCCAGCCTCACGAAATGGGCCAGCACCTGCCGGTTGGCGAACGCATAGTTTGCCGCACCAGCCATGGCTGCAAGATAAGCCTGGCCCTCGGGAGACTGAATCGGCGCAGCAACCAGCTCCCGATCGGGGATCGGAATACCATACCGCTGAGGCGCATCCTGCAATTGCCGCAGCGACTGCGAGCACACTTCGTGCCCCAGGCCTCGAGAGCCGCAGTGAATCTGCACGACGACCTGCCCCACGCGCAACCCGTAGGTGTCCGCAGTGCCGGCGTCGTAGATCGCATCGACGACATCGATCTCAAGAAAGTGATTACCTGATCCCAGCGACCCAAGCTGGCCCCGACCACGAGTCTTGGCGCGATCGGGTACAGCAGCGGCTTGCGCCTGCGGCAGGCATCCCTCGCTCTCAGTCCGGGCGACGTCCTCTGCGGTCGCATAGCCATTCTGCAGAGCCCAGCCGGACCCTCCGTCGAGAACCGCATTCAGCTCGCCCCACGAGAGGTGCACAGCGCCGGAGCCGCCAACACCACTGGGACAACGCCTGTAGAGGGCAGTGGCCAGCGCATCTATGTGCGGCGTGACATCCTCATACTCCATCCGTGAGGTCAGCATGCGCACGCCGCAGTTGATGTCGTAACCCACCCCTCCCGGCGAGATGAGGCCCGTGTCGTAGTCAAAGGCGGCGACGCCGCCGATGGGAAACCCATAGCCTTGGTGCATGTCAGGCATGGCCATCGCATACTTGACCAGACCCGGCAGCATAGCGACATTGACCAATTGCTCCACGGAGCGATCACCAAAGGCCCGCCCAAACAAGACCTCGCCGGCGTAGATACGCGCCGGCGCCTGCATGCGCTCATCGTACGACTTCGGCAGCTCCCAGCAACACGTTCCCACTCGCTGGAACCTCTCTTTGGCCACCATCGGGAGCCTCCCTTCTCCGCTTCACCGCCTCAGACCAACCGGATGACGCCGAGCCGCCACGTCCTCCTATACATCGAAAACGACCTCCGTCTCATACCCCGCCTCAACGGCCACGACCGTCAGCATATGGTACGTGGCGGCCTTGATGTGCGCCCGTCGCTCCCCAATCGGCAGCCCCGCAACCTGAGCGTGAAGTTCCGTCGGCGTCAACCTCGCGAACACGAACTCAGTGCCCACGAAGTCCTGCGTCTCACAGAGATACAGCAGTTCGTTCAACCAATCAACCAACAGAGATTCAGCATCCAGCGCCGCAAGATGCAGCTCGAACCGGACGGGTGCACCATCCGGAATCGCCGTCGCCAGCAGCGAAAACATGCCGGTTGCCGCTGCCGAGAAGAGATCCGTGAGATCACAGCCCCAGACGTGCAGAGCCAGATCGGCTGTGTGATCCACCTCCTGCCACCGACCCATCAGTCTGGCGCTACGAGGCGTTCCATCAAGAAATCTGCCACGCCCTGCACGTCTTCCAGGCTGAACACCGGGCAGTCTAGGCCGAGGTCCACCACATCGGTGACGCAGGCTACCCGTCCCCGCAGTCCTTCGAGCGGCACGCGTGTGCACGCAGTTCCGATGAC
>CBFCZM010000397.1:0-2753 GCA_965602565.1 uncultured Anaerolineae bacterium | reverse complement strand
GGAGGACCTGGCAAAGGAGCTGGAGGTCTCGATACGCACCATCTACCGCGACGTGGACGCCCTCAGCTCAACTGGCGTCCCCATCTACGCCGAGCGCGGTCCAGGGGGCGGGATTGCTCTACTCGACCGTTATCGCACCACGCTCACAGGCTTCACCGCAGATGAGATGCAGGCGCTCTTTATGCTGAGTATCCCTACCGCGCTCGCCGACCTGGGAGTCTCCAAGGACCTCCGGATGGCCCTGCGCAAGCTCTCTGCGGCGTTGCCGGCGACAAGAAGCGGCACCGAGCAACGCGTCCGGCAGCGTATCCACCTGGATCCCACGTCCTGGCAGCCGGCGACCACGACGACGCCGCACCTGCAGACCCTCCATCAGGCTCTCTGGGAGGACCGCTTGGTCACCATCACCTACCGGCTCCCTTGGGATGCCGAAACGACGCGCACTGTGCAGCCCCTGGGGCTCGCTGCAAAGGCGGGCACCTGGCACCTTGTCTGCGGCTGGGATGGGCATTCTCGCGTTGTCCGCGTTGAGAGCATCATCGGTGCGCTACTCAACGATGAGACGTACGAGCGCCCCATGGATTTCGACCTGACGAGATTCTGGGCCGGGTGGTGCGAGACAGTCCGGCAGAATCAGCCGCGCTTCGTCGCCACGGTACGCATGAAAGCACAGCTGTTCGATACGTTGGCACACGATGATGGCCGCGGAGAGATAGAGTTGCTGGCACCGGCCGGAGCGGATGGCGAGGTCCTCATCAGCCTGACCCATAGGAGCTTCGAGGGCGCACGCCGTCGCATCCTGAGTTGGGGCGGCGCTGCACGCGCGGTAGCGCCCGAAGCGCTCCGCCAGAGTGTGCGCGATTTCGCCGAACAGATCGTCGCGGCCTACTCTGAAGAGGACTAATCGCAGCTGCGATACGTTGCACCGCCGAAGAACCCTCTTCGAAGCCCTGGCGCACGCGGGTCGCACAGCAGCCCTGCCCCCTCTCATCCTCTGCTCTCCCCCCGCCGGGGGAAAACGTAAACGAAGTCCCCGTTTCAGGGAATGGGGGGCCTTCCGCGTCCGGCGCCTCAATCGCGGGTTGCCCCATAGTGCCCACGTGCTATAGTGGCAGGCACTCGTGCTTCGACATAGGAGTGCTGAATCTGCGTCTGGCCATCTTCGCTGACGGCCACGGAAACCTGGGTGCCCGATGATCGTCTATGACGTCGACAACGTGACCAAGATCTACCCCCGGCAGAGCATCCCGGCCAACAAGGCCATCTCGCTGCAGATCCGTCACGGTGAGATCTTCGGCCTCCTGGGCGACAATGGCGCAGGGAAGACCACCTTGGTGCGCCAGATGGTCGCGTTACTCCCTACTACCTCCGGCAAGATCAAGCTCTTCGGCAGGGATGTCACCCGCGATCCTCTGCACGTGCCCACGCACGTTGGCTACATGCCGCAGGAAGCCCGCGCGCTCAACAACCTCACCGTCAGCGAGTCGCTCTTCTACACTGCACGGCTGCGGGGGCTGAGCCGATCCGATGCACGCCGCGAGCACGATCGCGTGATCGGCCTCTGGGACATCGACGCCATCCGCGGCAAGGTCAGCAGCAAGCTATCGGGCGGGGAGCGCCGTCTGCTGAGATTGGCGGTCGCGATGATCGCAGATCCCCCCATCCTGATCCTGGACGAGCCCACCAACGATCTGGCCCCGCAACGCCGCCGCCTAGTCTGGGAGGTGCTCGGGCACATGAATCGGGAGCGCGGCACCACCATCCTCTTTGTCACCCACGACGCCATTGAGGCAGAACGCGCGATCCAACGCGTGGGCATTATGCGCAGCGGCGAGCTGATCGTCGTGGGCGAGCCCAGTGATCTCAAGCGCAAGATGGATCGGAAGCTGCGTCTGGAGCTCTTCTTCCGGCCCGATGTGCCACCACGCATGCCGGAGGGATTGGCATATCACGAGCTCCATCCCGGACGGTGGCTCGCGTGGATCGACCGTGAGGAAGCCAGCACGGTATTGGCGCAGCTGGACATGGTGCGCCTGGAAGACTTCCGCCTCACCTCGGCAACGCTGGAGGACCTCTATGTCCAGTACATCAACAGCTAGCGACCGCGAGCCGGCTGCCGGGCTTCAACCGCGCTGCGCGGCGATCGACGCAGAGGTCTCACTCCGGCCACTACAGACGCAGCCCGCGTGGATCCAGCTGGGCACGTTGTTTCTTGTTGAGCTCAGCAACTGGCGCTGGAGCTGGACCCTGATGCTGCTGCGGGGCACGATCACGCCGCTGGTCAGTCTGGTCGCCTTGGGCACCTTCGCGCGTGATTCGGGCCGAGAGGCTGTGCTCTACGTAGTCACAGGCAACGTGGTTGTGGGGCTGCTCTTCGGTGCTATGGATGCCGTTCACAGCCACGTCACCTTTCTGCGTTTCGATGGCGCGATGGACTACTTCGCCACACTGCCCATCAGCAAGCATCTGTGGATCCTGGCCATGACAGCCGCATTTCAGCTCATCTCGCTGCCTTCGCTTTGCATCACAATGCTCGTTGGTCCGCCCTTGCTCGACCTGACCGTGCATCCCAGCCTGCTGCTTCTGCCGATCATCCCCCTGTGTGCCCTCTCGCTATCCGGCGTCGGCGCCCTGCTCGGGCTGGTCGGGCGCACCCGCAGCGAGTCGCTCAACGTCGGCTTCCTGTTGACCCTGGTGATGACCGGCCTCGGGCCGGTGCTGATCCCACCGGACCGTTTGCCCAGGGCTATGCG
>CBFCZM010000396.1:0-2760 GCA_965602565.1 uncultured Anaerolineae bacterium | reverse complement strand
TAACGGAGTTGCTGGCAGAGAAGGAGCGCCTGGGACGGATGGCAGATGCCTCTCGCAAGTTGGCACGGCCCAGAGCGGCGGCCGAGATAGCTCAGCTGTTCCTAGAGCTCGGACAAGGATGAGATAATGGTCCCATTGGAAACAGTGTTTCTGGGTCTTGTGCTTCTCTTCGCGATCATTGGCGCGCTGCGAGGGTGGGCCAAGGAGCTGCTGGTGATCTTCAGCGTGGTCCTTGCGCGCTTCATTGAGTTTGTGGCGCTTGTCTACGTGCCGGTACTGAGCACCTCACTGCAGTCCTTGCAGCAGTCGGAGCCGATGACGTGGTTCTATGTGCGCCTGGTGATCTTCGCGATTCTGGTGGCCTTTGGGTATGCCACGACGGTATTCTCGGCCAGGTTGGGTGCACGCGCCCGGAAAGAGAAACTGCAGGACACGCTTCTGGGCCTATTCCTGGGCGGCTTGAACGGCTATCTGGTTGTGGGCGTAATCTGGGGATTCCTGCACGAGCTGGGATACCAGATCTGGGGGATCTCCGGACCAGTCTCGGAGGCCGCGCAGAATGTGCTGATGTATCTGCCCACGGATTGGCTCCAGGGACCAACGTTGTTCGTTGGTGTGGCGCTGTCCCTCACATTTGTGCTGATTGTGTTTGTGTGATCTGGTTTGCAGTATTGGTCTGAAGGACTTGAGAAATGAACGCTGATCGTGACTTGCACCTTGATGGGGTTCGCGACATCCACATCGTGGGCATCGGTGGCGCCGGGATGTCGGCCATCGCGCGCGTCCTCCACGGTTGGGGTAAGACGGTACACGGTTCCGACCGCCGGAGCTCGCCGATCACCGAGGCTCTGCAAGCAGAGGGGATTGCCGTGGCGGTGGGTCACGCCGTCGAGAACATCGCCGGTGCGGATCTGGTGTTGGCGTCCTCGGCAGTGCCTGACACGAATCCAGAGTTGGCAGCCGCGCGCGAACGAGGCATCCGGGTTGCCCGCCGCCCTGAGTTCCTGCCGGAGCTGACCTCCGGCTGTGAAGTGATCGCGGTGGCCGGTGCTCACGGCAAGACCACGGTGACGGGGATGACGGCTTCCGTACTGCTGGCTGCAGGCCTGGACCCGACTTACATCGTTGGTGGCGTCGTGCTGAATCTGCAGACCAACGGGTATGCCGGATCGGGGCGCCATTTTGTGATTGAGGCGGATGAGTATCGCCGGACGTTCTTGGCCCTGAGCCCGACCGTCGCCGTGATCACGAATGTGGAATTTGATCATCCTGATTGTTACCCAAGTCTGCGTCACCTTCGCCTCGCGTTCGGCGAGTTTGTCGATAGTATCGTCCCGGGGGGCGTGTTGATCGCTTGCGGTGATGACCCGGTGGCGCACGCGATCGCGGCGTCCTATCACGCCAATGGGGGACGCGTCGTCCTGTACGGCGTGGGGACGGAGGCTGAGTACTCCTGGCAAGCCCGCGATATCGCGGCAAATGCTGCCGGCGGGCTGAGCTTCGCGGCGGTGCACGAAGGCGAGGTCGTGGGACGATTCGATCTCCAGGTTCCCGGCGAGTTCAACGTCGTCAATGCGCTGGCGGTGCTTGGGATCGCGGCGGAGTTGGGAATTGACCAGCAGGTGATGCAGCAGGCCCTACAGGCCTACACCGGAACTGCGCGACGGTTTGAGGTACTGGGTGAGGCGGATGGCGTGACCGTGATTGATGACTACGCCCACCATCCTACCCAGATCCGCGGTGTGCTGCGGGCTGCGCGCCGACGCTATGGGGAGCGTCGACTGATCGCTGTCTGGGAGCCGCATACGTTCAGCCGGATCCGCGCGCTCCGAGAGGAGTTCATGACGTCGTTTGGTGTTGCGGATCAGGTTCTGGTGATGCCGATCTATGCGGCCCGCGAGGCTGACGACGGATCTCTGACCACTCAGGACCTGGCGCTGACGGTGGCGCATCAGGCGGTGCAGTGTGCGGCGTCGCTGGACGATGCTGTGGCGCGGCTTGCGACCGGGACTCTGCCCGGCGATGTCGTGATGCTGATGGGCGCGGGCAACGAGTATGTTGTTGGCCGGCGTCTGGTTGAGCTTCTCCGGAAGCGCGAGTTGCGGTGACGTGAGATGCGGAAGAGGGCGAAACGGTAGCCATGGCACATCAACCGGTATCCGCTGCAATGCAGACTATCGCCGGCGCGCTGGGGGGCGCGGCACAGGTGAACGCTGTGTTGGCGCCCCATTCCTTGGTTGGGGTGGGTGGGCCGGCCGATCTTTTGGTCGTCGCCGAGAGTCGGGACGTGCTGGTCAAGGCTGTGCGACTGGCACGGTCTCACCGGGTGCCCTGGCGAATTTACGGCGGGCTGACGAACACTCTGGTTCCCGATGGTGGGTTGCGCGGGATGGTTGTGTTGAACCGGACCCGTGAGGTGCAGTTCGGAGATGGGTACCGGGTGACCGCTGACGCGGGTGCTATTGTGGTCAAAGCGGCGCGTGAGGCGGTGCGACGCGGGTGGGGTGGGCTGACGTGGGCGGTTGGGCTGCCGGGGACTATTGGCGGTGCCGTGGTCAACAACGCCGGTGCGTTTGGCGGCGAGATCTCGAAGGTGCTGGTGTGCGCCGAGCTTCTTGCCCCGGATGGCACCGTCGAGCGTGTGGACACGGATTGGTTCGGGTTCCAGTATCGTTGCAGCAAGCTGAAGGGTGCAGGGCAGAGCTGGCTGGTCCTCGGCGCGGAGTTGCAGCTGCGCCTGAGCAGCCCGGAGCGTCAGGC
>CBFCZM010000395.1:0-2772 GCA_965602565.1 uncultured Anaerolineae bacterium | reverse complement strand
TGTATGGCAGTGGGTTCCCAGAGTCCTACTTCGGCGGGATGATGATGGCGATCAAACACGCGCAGATCCCACTGGCGGCCAAGGAGGCTATCGCACACGGCAATCTGGAGCGCATGATTGAGGAGGCACGGCTATGATCGGCGATTCACCGCTGGCCCGCGAGTTCTGGGAGCACGGCAAGTCGGCCACGTGCCCCATCTATGATATGCACGGCCATATGGGACCCCATGCAGCGATCTACTTCCCGCGCGCTGAGGCGCCCGATATGGTGCGCACAATGGATGAAGCCGGGGTGCGACTGTTGGTCTTCTCGCACCACGCAGCACTGAATTCGGCAGACCTGGGCAACGAGCCGAGCATCACGGCCGTGCGCCGGTACCCGGATCGCCTCAGGGCCTACTGCATGGTCAATCCGAATTACCCGGAGGTCGTCGCCCGCGACCTTGCGACTTTCGATGAGCTCTTCGGTGAGGTCTACGTGGGGTTCAAGTTCCTGTCGGACTATCATACCCGGCCGCTAACGGACGAGGGCTACCGTCCGGCCTGGGAATACGCGGATGCTCGCGGCCTGCCGATCCTGGCTCACACGTGGGGCGGCAGCCAGTATAATGGGGAGTCGGTCGTCCGCACTGTAGCGGAGACCTATCCCAATGTGAAGTTCCTGCTGGGACACTCGTGCCACGGTGCTTGGGATGCTGCCGTGCGACTGGCGCTGGATTTTCCCAACATCTACCTGGAGTTGACCGCCGTCTTTGATGACCGCGGCGTGATTGAGAAGTTTGTTCACGAGGCCGGCTCCGAGAGGATGCTATTCGGCACCGATCTGCCCTGGTTTGATCCTCATCAGGCGATCGGCGTGCTGATGAACGCAGACATCACGGATGACGACCGGCACAATATCTGTCACCGCAACGCGGAGCGGCTGCTCAAGCCAATCGTGCCGGGTCTGTTTGGCTAGATCCGCATTCCGTGCACACGCGTAGTTGAGGACCGACAGGGATCGGTGACACAATGACGTCTCTGTCGGTCTGAGCGAGGGTGCACCGATCCGGGACGAAGGGCGCGGTGGCCGGGATGATGGGCGATGCCCAGTCTGGTTTCGAAAGCGACAGCCCTGCACCAGGGCGCAATACGCGGTCGGGGCAATAGCGAGAGGCGCACTGCGGAGCGGGCCCCACAGTCCTGGGCCACGGTAGTGCACCGCTTGCCACCGAAGAAGACGTGCCACAACGCCGTCTGCGGCGCGACGTCTCTACCGGGATCGCGACGGCGTGGAGCATTCCAGAGATGAACCTGCGATGATATGTCTTCCGTTCCGGCCAAGCGGCGGGCTGTGGTACAATGATGAGATCTACTTCGAGCCCGAGGAAGAATGTCAATGCTTGACCGCCGGAACCCCCATCTTCGTAGACTTCTCCGCGATCCCCTGGTCCTACCGTTCTACGTACCGTCGTTTATACTCTTCCTGGGTTCGGCGCTGCTGAGCCCGGTCCTGCCTCTGTATGCAGAGAGCTTCGAAGTCTCCTATGCCTGGGTCGGTGCGGTCACGTCGGCGCGGGCTTTGGGGATGCTGTTCATGGATGTCCCCAGTGGTTTGCTGCTGCGGCGGCTGGGACACAAGCGGGCGATCCTGCTAGGTATGGCTGTTATGGTCGGTTTCGGTGCGGCGCTGAGTTGGGCCGGCTCCATTCAGGAGGCCTTTGTCTACCAGTTAGTGTCCGGCTTCGGTATGGCCCTCTACAGCATCGCGCGCCACGCCTATGTCACGGAGCACGCACCGAAGTCGAATCGAGGCAGCTCGATGGCGTTGTTCGGCGGCTTGGTGCGGATTGCCTGGTTCATTGGGCCGTCGATCGGCGGTTTCGTCGCGGCGGGGCTGGGGCTTCGGGTGCCCTTTGTCGTGGCCGGCCTGGTGAGCGTGCCAGCTCTGCTGTCAGTAGCTCTCCTTATGCCCGACGGCTCTCCCAAGGCTGCTCCGTTGTCTGTGGTGCGCGCATCACAGCCGAGGGTGGCGCAACCTGTCGGCTTCCTGAAGACGCTGCGTGGCCGGGCGCGACACCTGGTACCCGCCGGGCTGGGCCATATCCTTGTCCAGATGGTCCGTTCCGGGCGCGGAACCCTCATCCCGCTCTATGCGGCCAATATCCTGGGC
Organism: uncultured Anaerolineae bacterium; assembly: GCA_965602565.1. Lineage (GTDB taxonomy): Bacteria > Chloroflexota > Anaerolineae > B4-G1 > SLSP01 > PWVB01. The sequence continues at coordinate 620 of CBFCZM010000395.1, read as the reverse complement.
CTGGAAGTAGAGCACGTGGGCCTGTTGCTGACGATCTCGGCCGCTGTTGAGATGTGCATGTTCTGGCCGGCGGGATGGGTGATGGACAACCTGGGCAGGAAGTACTCATTTGTACCCAGCTTCGCGCTGCAGGCCATCGGTATGGCATGCGTGCCGCTGACCAGCGGTTTCGTTGGATTGTTGGCCAGTACTTCGCTGATTGGCCTGGGCAATGGTTTGAGTTCGGGTGGCATGATGACGCTAGGCAGCGATCTGGCGCCGGATGACGGCCGAGGTGAGTTCCTCGGAGTCTGGCGTCTCATCGGTGATCTCGGTGGCACCGCCGGACCTGCGGTCGTCGGTTTCGTGGCAGAGACTCTGGCGCTGCCTGCCGCAGCCCTTGCACTGGCAGCGTCGGGTCTCCTCGCTGCGCTGACATTCGGTGTGCTGCTGCCGGAGACGCGGCCCCCTGTGGAGGTGGCGGCGTGAAGGACGGATGTCTGATGGGCAGAGGTGAGTGCGCTGGTCAGAGGTCAAAAGTAAAAAAACCAAGAGTCATGGTCCGGGCCGTCACCATTCACGATTCGGATCTGCTCAAGAAGATGGCTTGCTGCCCCGCAACCTACCTGCAAGAGATCGGC
>CBFCZM010000394.1:0-2797 GCA_965602565.1 uncultured Anaerolineae bacterium | reverse complement strand
GTCACCGTGAACTCGAACTCCTGCGCACCTTTGCCCACCGCGGGCGTCGCCGGCGGTTCGTAGTACCCGCAGTGCGAACAGCGCAGCCCACCATCTTCAACACTGTAGGCAGTCGTCGCCTGGCACCTGGGGCATTTGAAGTCAACAACATCGGGTGCAGCCTCGGGTGTCTTGGGTGCAGGGGCGAAGATCTCGATGCCCGCCACTTGCGACGCAACCGGTACATATCCCTCCGGCGGAAACTGTGTCATATGGCCTCCCTTCGACATCACGCTCGTTCAGGGGATCACGCACCTAGCTTAGCATCGGAGACCCACAGAGCAAACCGTTGAGCGCCGGACAGAGTCGAACACGACGGTTCGACCTACGCAGAATGCAAACAGCGGACGTGGCTCGGCGTAGGGGCGGACCGTCGTGTTCGCCCTCTCTGTGAGAGCGGCAGGCATTGGGAGCACTGGTAGATCTCAGGATGCTCGTCCCAGCGGGTAATCGAAGCAGCAGCCTGCCCTCGAAGGGGGGCTAGATCTACGCAGAATGAAGACTGTCGGGCGCGTCGTTCCGGGTAGGGGCGATCCTTGTGGTCGCCCTTGCGCGCGGACGGGACAAGGCAGTAGCCGCACGTGCACCACAGAGTGATGCACCATTCTGCTTCTACCCGAGACCTGCTATACTGAGGTTGCCGGTATTCCGGGGACGGCCATCAGCAAGAGAACACGCTCCGCTTCATCCGAGCGGGCTTGAAGTGGGGCCGGTATCCGCTATCCTGGATGTGATCCAGCTCTTGGGAGAAACACAGACCATGAGACACGAGACGCACCAAGTGGACTTCTGCGTCGTGGGCGGCGGCCTGGCCGGCATGTGCGCCGCGATCGCCGCAGCGCGCCACGGCGCCAAGGTGGCCCTGATGCAGGACCGCCCGGTGCTGGGCGGCAACGCGTCGTCGGAGATCCGGATGCACGTCTGCGGTGCTCACGGGGACAACAACCGGGAGAGCGGTATCATCGAGGAGATCGAACTCGAGAACAACTACCGCAACCCGCTGCGTAACTACAGTATCTGGGACAGTATCCTCTACGAGAAGGTGCGCTTCGAACCCAATATCACCCTGTTCCTCAACTGCTCGTGCAACAGCCTGGAGATGGATGGCGATCGCATCGTCTCACTCAAAGGCTGGCAGCTCACCACCGAGACCTGGCACACCGTGGAAGCCGATCTCTTCGCCGATTGCTCCGGCGACAGCATCCTGGCACCTCTGTCGGGGGCGGCATTCCGCGTCGGACGCGAGGCCCATGCCGAGTATGGCGAGAGCATCGAGCCGGAGGACGCCGACCGCAAGACCATGGGGATGAGCTGCCTGATCCAGGCGCGTGAGACCCATGGCCCACAGCCCTTTGTGCCGCCATCCTGGGCCTACGTCTACGGGACGGATGAAGATCTGCCCAAACGCGGACACGATATCCTCACGACGAATTTCTGGTGGATTGAGCTCGGCGGCGAGCAGGACTCCGTCCACGACACCGAGGCCATCCGCGACGAACTCCTCAAGGTCGCCTTCGGGGTGTGGGATCACCTCAAGAACCACGGCGATCACGGCGCCGAGAACTGGGTCCTGGACTGGATCGGCTTCCTGCCGGGCAAGCGCGAGAGCCGCCGCTACGAAGGCGATATCATCATGACACAGAACGACGTCTGTGCCGAGGGGAAGTTCAAGGATCTGATTGCCTACGGTGGCTGGACGATGGACGACCACCATCCCGGTGGCTTCAACTGGCCAGGTGAACCCACCATCTTCCATCCGGCGCCCGCCCCCTTCGGCATTCCCTATCGCACGCTCTACTCGCGGAACATCGCGAACCTCTTCTGTGCCGGCCGCAATATCAGCGTGACCCACGCGGCGATGAGCGCGACCCGGGTTATGGCGACGTGTGCGGTGCTGGGCCAGGCCGCCGGCACAGCAGCGGCGATTGCTGCGCGCGAAACGCTAACACCCCGCGGGATCTACGAAGCGCATCTGGCCGAACTGCAGCAAACGCTGATGGACGATGATTGCTTCCTGCCATGGCAGACGCGCGCGCTACCAGAACTCACGCGCGCCGCTGCGCTCACCGCGTCCCAGGGCGACCCCGAGCCGCTGCGCAACGGGCACGACCGGCCTGTGGGCGACGACGACAATGGATGGCGCGGCGCGCCGGGCGCTTGGGTTGAGTACCGCTTCACCGCAGCCCGGCAGATCCGGCAGCTGCGATTCACCTTCGACAGCGATCTGAACCGTCCGGAGAAGAACCAGCCGTCCTGCTATCCCCTGGCGATGCCAGCGTATGGCGTGCCGTCGACGATGACGCGCGATTTCCGCATTGAGGCCCTCGACGACACGGGAGAGTGGACGGTCGTCGCGCAGGTCACCAATAACTATCAGCGATGGGTCCGTCTGGAGACGGATGTGGCCACCAAGGCGATCCGCTTCATCCCCGAGGCCACATGGGGAGCCCCCGACGCCCACGTCTTTGCCTGGGATATCGCTTAGCCCCACCACAGATCAGTCGCTTCGGGCACGCCTGCGCTGCCCAAGCAGCGCAGGCCACAATCGACCCCCGCCCACCATGCTATCTCTTCGGAGGCATTGCTCCATTTCCATCCGAGGCAATCCGTGATTCAGGCACTGCACTCCTCGCAGCTACTGCGCCTTCAGCAGCTGTCTGGCCAGACGCACCGCGCCCTGGGCAGGCTCCGGCACCGGCGTGATGGGGCCGAGGGACAGCCCCTGAACGGTGGTTGCCTGTTGGAAGCTCTGCCTGAC
>CBFCZM010000393.1:0-2800 GCA_965602565.1 uncultured Anaerolineae bacterium | reverse complement strand
AACCAGGTAATCCTCGGCCTCCTCCAGCTTCTCCCACGTCGTCCACCGACGAAGTTCAGGAAGATCGACCGGATCGAAGGTGATGGTACAGGCTACATCCTCGATGACGCGCGCAGCCCGCACCGTGACCCAGCGCCCGTGCCAGGGATCGTCCTGACCGATCCATCCCCGTCGAGCACCGGTCCGGCGCTCAGGCGCGGGCGTAGGCCAGTTGCGCTGCCAGTACTGGATCGCCAGATCGGGCGGAACATCGCCGGCATAGGTCACCACAACCTGCCGGACATCCCGCACGGACTCCCACTCAAGCCCCAAATGCCAGGCACTGTCCTCATCGACCCAGACAGGCCGCAGATTGCCGGCTTCATCGGGCGACAGCTCGTACGCGGCAAGATCGTGGGGGGATGTCCCCTCCCACCAGCGCAGAGAAGCCGAATCCACCAGATTGACGCGGTCCCCGGGCTGCACGGTCAAGTCAACGGCCTTACACACCATGTCCATCTCATCTCCAAATCACTTCTGACAACCTGCCGGAGACCTATCGGCGTATTCCAGGACAAGATCCTACGCTTTCTGGATGACCGATTGAGGAGGCCTGCTCAACCCGCTCAGGATGACTGTACGTGCCGGTCATTGCGGTCTGAACCGCGCATCGCGTAAGGTGGCCGTGATCGGGAGCAAGCCCGCTCCGCCAACATCTACCACCCGCCGCATCGCATCACTCTGCTCGCTCTTTCGCTTGCTCGCTTTGTCGCCCATTCTTCCCTTCCGTCCCCTACCAGGTGCGCTGCTTGAGCAGCTCCTGGATTGCCTCACGCGGGATAGGCAGTTCATCGATATGACTCTCCAGCCAACGGGAGAAGTCGGCCTCGATCTGGTCGATCCACCGGGTGTCGATCTGGCCCGGCGTATAGACGCCCTCGCGCAGGCGTTGCTTGCCGAACACGTCCCGCAGCGCCACCAGCTCCGAAGTCTTGACCAGCTTTCCGACGAGATGCGGCGGTATGAAGACCACGCCGTCATGCTTGCCCAGGACGACGTCACCCGGCATCACCGTCACCCTGCCGATGCGCACCGGACAGTTGACCCCCACCAGCATGATCATGGGCGAGGCATACGTCGGGTGGAATCCCCGTACGAAGCTGGCAAAGCCGGCAATCTCCTGGATACCATCGATATCGCGAACCGAGGCATTGTGGACCACGCCCTTCCCGGACTTGGCGTAGATAGCCGTGGCGAGGTTGTCACCCATGATTGGCCCCTGCTCGTGTTTGCCATAGACGTCGGCGACGTAGACATCGTTGGGCACAAGCATATCGATCGGCCACGAGATCTGGTCGCCGATGCAGCCGGCGCGTTCCCCCTTCTGCTCCATCAGCGCGCGCATCGCGGGCCGGCGGGGCATGTACATCGCCGTAAGCGCACGCCCCACCAACGTCTCGCCGGGATGCGTGCACATAAAGCCATCCTCGTACTGCCATTTGTAGCCGGCCCCGTTGAGCACACCCCATGCTTGCGTCAGGGACACGTTGGCTACCCGTGCCAGCAGCGCGTCGGGCACCTTCGGACGACCATCCGAGAACCGTTCACCGGTCCACTTATAGGTGTAGTCAACAATCTCTTCCGGCGACATATTCAGCGGCGCGAATTCCTCCATGGGTCTCCTCCTGGCGACAAGGTATAGGGGAAAAGGCACTAAGGGTCTATCCGCTGAATCGTGAATAGTGAATCGCGTATCTCACCCGTGCTCCCTGGCTCTAGACTTCTGCCTCTCACAGTGCTGGCGCTCCCCAGGCGGCAACGATCAGCAAAGTGCGATCGCCTCTGCGTGCAGGCAGAAGGATACCGGGCCCCCTTTGTACACCGACCCCGCCAAATGACAAAACAAGCAAAGCTGCAAAAAGGCACCCGGCCTTGCGGACTTCGCAAAGCCAGGTGCATCTCTCTGCCTGTCGAAGTGCTCGGCTAATGGCCGATCTCTACCACCGCCGACATCCCCCAGCGAAGCGTCTCCGGCTGCTCATCCAGGGAGATCACAACAGGATAGGTCACATCACCACGGTACAGCTCCTCCTGCAATCCCACACGTATGACAGTACCCGACAACGTCCGGTGCGGCAGCGCATCCAGCTTGATCGTGACCGGCTGACCGGGCGTGACATTGACAACATCGACCTCCATCAAGTTGCTAGACCGGACCTCCAACCGGTCCAGCGTCGCCAGCTCTATGATCTCCTGTCCAGGAACCACCGCTTCACCAACCTCGGCACGCATCGCTGTCACCGTGCCGGCAGTTGGCGCTCGCACCTTGGCATACGCCAACTGCAGACGCACACCATCGACGATCAGTTGGGCCTGCCGCACCCGAGTTGCTGCCACGGTCACAGCTTCTGCTGCCGGACCAGCCTCGACCAAAGCCAACATCGACTCCGCCGCAGCAACCCGCGCCTCCGCGGCGCTCACACCAGCCGCCGCAGCCCGTAGTTGCGCCCTTCGCCCCCGCGGCGCCGCATCCAGACGCATCTCAATCGCCGCGATCTCCTGATTTGCCGCAGCCAGCTTCAGCTGCCACTGCGAGATCCGCTCATCGTCCTCGTCCCCTTCGGCCCAGTGCAGATACGCCTCGGTCTCACGACGATGAGCCCTGGCTGCGGCCAACTCAGCCTCGACCGCTGTGGTCTGTGCCTCCCCCGACTGAGCGGATAAGTGGTTGCGCCGAGCAACGGCGCGCGCCAGCTCAGCACGTGCAATATCGATCTCGGCCTGGACCGCCGCAACGTCCTCCGATAGCGGCTCTGCCATG
>CBFCZM010000392.1:0-2805 GCA_965602565.1 uncultured Anaerolineae bacterium | reverse complement strand
TGCTCTTGGGCCTACGAGTGCGGCTGATCGCTCAACTCTGGGCGGGGAGGGCGGCATCAGTAGGCCCCCGATGTCTCTGCGGCGACTACCACAGGAGGCGAACCTACATGCTTGAATACATCATCCGGCGCATCGTCCGAGCGGTGCCCCAAATGCTGCTGGTCTCCATCCTGGCTTTCATCATCATCCAGCTCCCGCCTGGAGATATCGTGACTAGGCAGATAGAGCGCCTGCAAAACTCCGGCGTCACGGTGGACGAAGCGCAGGCTACGGCATTGCGGCGGCAGTACGGGATGGACAGGCCGATGTATCAACGATATTTCCTCTGGATCAGCAACATCTTGACCGAGTTCGACTTCGGGTACTCGTATACGTTTGAGAAGCCCGTGGCCCAGGTCATGACGGAGCGGATGTCATACACCTTTGGCATCGCCCTGTTCGCGCACGTTTTCACCTGGACGGTCGCGATTCCCATCGGCATCTTCGTTGCGGTCAAGCAGTACTCGATCATCGACTATGCGGTGACCTTCATTACCTTCATAGGCCTTGCCGTCCCTCCGTTCTTCCTCGCCCTGATCATCATGTACATCGCTCTCACTCGATTCGGCATCCGGACCGGGGGACTGTTCTCGCAGGAATATATGGTACAGCCGTGGAGTTGGGGCAAGTTCCTGAATCTGTTGAGCAATCTCTGGCTGCCTATCGTTCTCCTCGGCATCGGTGGCGTCGCTGGTACAATCCGCACGATGCGTGCGATGATGCTTGACGAGCTGCGCAAGCAGTACGTGACCGTTGCGCGCGCGAAGGGGCTGTCCGAACTCAGGGTCATTACGCAGTACCCTGTGCGGCTGGCCATCAACCCGATCTTGAGCAGCGTGATGTGGCTGTTGCCATGGCTCTTCTCGGGCGGTATTATGGTCGAGATCGTACTCAATCTGCAGACCGCAGGCCCGGCGCTGTACTCATCGTTGAGGAATCAGGATATGTATATGGCCGGCGCCTACATCTTGCTCACCGGCGCTTTGACCGCGTTGAGCGCGATTCTCTCGGATGTCCTGCTGGCATTATCGGATCCGCGTATTCGGTTCGGCGGCGGGGAGAGCGTATGAGCGACACAACCTTACAGACTGGACGATCACACGACGAGGCCGGCCCGGGGGCGCAGGTTGGAGTCGTGAAGAGCCAAGAGGAAGAGGACTTCTACCGGGCCGGGCAGTGGCAGCTCGTGTGGTGGAAATTCCGCCGGCACAAGCTGGCCCAGATGGCGATGGTGGTTCTGGGGATCCTGTACTTCTTCGCCATCTTCGCCGAGTTCCTGAGCCCCTACGTTCCCCTGCACCGCTTCAAGAACTACTTGGCAAGCCCCCCGACGACGATCTATATTCGTGATGCGGAGGGTAGGTTTCGATCTCCGTTCGTCTACCGGGCCGTGCTGGCCCGAGACCCCGTGACCTTGAGGCCGATCTATGAACAGGACCGCTCGGCTATCTACCCCATCGGGTTATTCGTGCCTGGCGACTCGTACAAGTTCTGGGGATTGTTCGAGACCGACCTGCATCTCTTCGGCACCGCAGGCAATGACGTCGCGCCGGTCTTCGTTATGGGTACCGACGCGATCGGACGCGATGTGTTCTCGCGCGCCATCCACGGTGGGCGCATCTCGCTGAGCGTCGGCCTGGTGGGCATCGCCGTCAGCTTCATCCTCGGGCTGCTTTTGGGTGGCGTCTCGGGGTACTTTGGCGGCGTGATTGACGACGTAATCCAGCGGGTCATCGAGGTGATCACCACGCTCCCGACCATCCCCTTGTGGATGGCTTTGGCCGCCGCGCTACCTCGCGAGTGGCCGCAGTTGCGCATCTACTTCGCGACCACCCTCATCCTTTCAATCCTCGGCTGGACGGGCCTCGCGCGAACGGTGCGTGGACGGCTGCTGAGCATGCGCGAGGAGGACTTCGTCCTGGCTGCCAAGCTGGACGGCGAGAGCGAGTGGACGATCATTACGCGCTACATGCTGCCCGGCTTCCTCAGCTACATCATCGTCTCGCTGACCGGCTCTCTGCCGGGGATGATCCTCGGCGAGACCGCTCTGAGCTTCCTGGGCATCGGACTCAACCCGCCGACGATCAGCTGGGGCGTTATGCTCAATGAGGCTCAGGACATTATGAATGTGGCCCACTATCCCTGGATCCTCTGGCCGGTGCCGGTGGTCGTGGTCGCGGTGTTGATGTTCAACTTCGCGGGTGACGGCCTGCGCGACGCTGCAGACCCCTACGTGACCTAGGAGGCCCGATCGATGTCCTCTAATAGTGTGCTTGCCGAAGTTAGGAACTTACGCACCTACTTCCACCTAGCCGAAGGTGTCGTCCGGGCGGTGGATGGCGTTGATCTGACCATCAGGGCAGGACGTACGTTGGGCGTGGTGGGGGAGAGTGGGTGCGGCAAGAGTATCACCGCACTCTCCCTAATGCGGCTGGTGCCGTCTCCAGGCCGGATCGAGGGGGGGGAGATCACCTATTACCGACCTCTGCGCCGGGCGGAGTCCTCCAGCGTATCTGATGTTATCGATATCGCCGGTCTCATGCCCAACAGCAAGGAGATGCGCAGCATCCGCGGCAACCAGATCTCTATGGTTTTTCAGGAGCCGATGACCGCCATGCTTCCGGTGCGTACGGTAGGAAGCCAGATCGTGGAGGCCATCACCCTGCACCATGATGTCAGCAAGACGGAGGCGCGGGACAGGGCCATCGATACCTTGGCCCGCGTCCGTCTTCCGAACCCTGAGCGGATCTTCGACACCTATCCGTT
>CBFCZM010000391.1:0-2828 GCA_965602565.1 uncultured Anaerolineae bacterium | reverse complement strand
TCTTCGATCTCATCCCCATGCAGTTTCCATCCCAGAGTTCGTGGCGTGCCAGAAGGCTGTTCCGGTGGATGATGGCGCTGGCACTTCGGACCTCACAACACAGCATTGCGATCTCGCAGTCAACCTACCAGGATGTTCTGGACCACTTCGCCGTGGCGGCGGCTCACATCACCCCGATTCCGCTCGCGGCTGATCCCATATTCGGTCCGCAGCCGGCGGCTCAGATTGCCGATCTACGTCGACGATACGGTCTGCCGGAGCGGTTTGTGCTCTATCTGGGCAGCAACAAGCCGCACAAGAATCTGGTGCGGCTTGTTGAAGCCTGGGGGCGAGTTGCGCCCGAATTCCGTGACCATAGGCTGGTGGTCGCCGGCGCCTGGATCGAGGCCTTTCAGGAGCCCTGCATACGCGCCGAACAGATCGGCCTGGGCGCCGATCGGATCCGTTGGTTGGGACCGGTGCCCGGTGTTGATCTGCCTGCGCTCTATGCCGCAGCGACATTGTTTGTCTTCCCCAGCCTCCGTGAAGGCTTTGGCCTGCCTGTGGTCGAGGCCATGGCATGTGGTGCGCCTGTTGCGTGCGCGGACGCACCCGCTCTCTCTGAAGTGGTCGGTGATGCAGCGCTCCACTTTGATCCCCAAGCCGTTGACGACATAGGGAGGGTCATTGTGCGAGCCTTGCGCTCACGGGACCTTCGCGCTGAGCTGCGGCGGCGGGGCCTCGTCAGGGCTGCCGGCTTCTCGTGGACGCGGACGGCGCAGGAGACGTTGGTGGTGTACCGCCGGCTGGCACGCAACGGATGAGGTGAGACCATGCGGATTCTGCACATCTACAAGGACTACTTTCCCGTTTTGGGCGGGATTGAGAACCACATCAAGGTTCTGGCAGAGGCTCAGGCGGCGGCTGGGCACCACGTGGTTGTCTTGGTTTGCGATCCGGGGCCTCGCTCGCGTGTTGACGAGCTGAATGGTGTTCGTGTGATCAGGGCAGGCCGGCTGGGGACCTTTGCATCCATGCCGCTGAGCCTGCGCCAGTGGATCTACCTGGCGCGGCTGCGAGCGGACGTGATCCACGTGCAATCCCCGTACCCCCTCGGTGAGGTGGGGGCCTGGTTGCTCAAGCCCCGTGTTCCCTTGGTCGTGAGCTACCAGTCGGATGTAGTGCGTCAGAAGGGCTGGCTGAGAGTCTACGGCCCAATCTTGCGGCGTGTGCTGCGGCGAGCTGCCCGGATACTGACGTCAAGCTCCAAGTACCTCGATTCATCGAAGTGGCTGCAGCCCGTGCGCGATCGCTGCACCGTGGTGCCCTTGGGGGTAGATCATCGCCGGTTCTCCCCACCGGCAGAGCCCTTTGCTGGACCGCCGACATTGTTGTTTGTGGGGCGTTTGAGGTACTATAAGGGGCTCGACACACTGTTGCGGGCCATGATCCGTCTGCCGTCCGATGTGCGGCTGCGTGTTGTGGGCACAGGGCCGATGTTGGGGCGGTGTGAGTCGCTGGCAGCTGAGCTGGATCTTGTATCGCGCGTTGAGTTTGTTGGCGAGGTCTCGGATGCTGATCTCCCCGCTCAATACCATCAGGCCTCGCTCTTTGTGCTGCCGGCCAATGCGCGGTCCGAGGCCTTCGGTATGGTGCTTACGGAGGCGATGGCGTCAGGGCTTCCGTGTGTGACAACCGAAGTGGGTACCGGGACCTCATGGGTGGTTCAGGATGGTGTGACAGGCGCAGTTGTGCCGCCCGACGACCCTCAGGCACTGGCCGATGCACTTGTGGAGCTGCTCTCGCAACCGGCGCGGCTTCGAGAGATGGGCGTGGCCGCGCGTGCTCGTGTGGAGGAGGAGTTTGCGCAGGACCGGTTAGTCGATCGCGTGATGCAGGTCTACGAATCGCTTGTCTGATCTGAGACCGTACGCCCCGCTCCTGGGTGACCTCAGAATACGGGGCGCTGTGATCTGACGGGGTCGGTGCATCCCGACGTTTAGCCCCGCCAGTTGGGAACAAGGGGCGGCTCCACGGGGAAGCTATCGGGACGCCAGGGCATCTCACCCTCCATGCGTGTGGCCAGGCGCACGCGGATTGTCCGCTCACGTCCATCACGCGTGATTGTGAGTTCGATTCTGTCACCGGGCTCGTAGCCCAGGATGAGTTCGTCTAGCGGCCGGGAGGCGGTAACAGCAACACCATCGACTTCAGTGATGATGTCCTCGACCTCAAGGCCCTCTTCAGCGGCCGGGCTTCCCGGCACGACGCTGGTGACTTGAGCACCGTCCGGTCCCATCACGAAGCTTACGCCCAGCCAGGGCCGCCTCTCAAAGAAGGGCATGTCCGGCATATCAGGCATCTCCGGCATAGGTGCATAGGGGAGCGCCGGCGCCTCATAGGGCTCATAGTACCAGTCATAGTCCATGGCCGTGTGCCCGTCACGCCGGCCAATGGCATATCCTATCAATCCGCCCCACGCTGCGCTGGTCAAACAGGCTACCATCAGAACCAAGAGAAAGAGCAGTACGATGGAGACCCACTTCCATCGATCTGTGCTTTGCTGAGCTGGTCGTTCGTTCATCATCTAGTCTCCTTGCCTAATCGACTTGGACATAGTAATCCGGCCGTCACTTATGCAATCGGGAACGTGGGCCCACATAGGGGCCTACGCGTAGCCCCATCGGCTAGTTGCCTGCCACTGCTTCCTCCGCGGCACTACAGACGCTGTTGAACTCCTCCACGTAGCGCACTGCGACCTCGGTGCTGTGGATGCTGAGCACATTCTCGTCGTTGTTGTCCGCAGCGCTGGCGCTGAAGTTGTAGGACATTGGTGTGTCCGTTGGGTC
>CBFCZM010000390.1:0-2849 GCA_965602565.1 uncultured Anaerolineae bacterium | reverse complement strand
CCGGTGAGACGCAGCCTGCGATCATCGTGCGTCGCGCAGCGCCGGGTGAGCAGATGACGACTTTGGACGGCGTGGTCCGCGCCTTTGACGGCGAGATGGTGCTGATCACTGATGGTGCCGGTCCCGTCGGCGTCGGTGGCGTGATGGGCGGCCTGGACAGTGAGGTCGAGGGCGATACGGAGAACGTACTGCTGGAGGCGGCGAGCTTCAACTTCCTCAACGTCCGGCGCACCAGCCAGCGACTCAAGCTGCAGTCGGAGGCCGCTTCGCGTTTCGGCAAGCGCGTCGACTCAGCGTTGGCGATGCCGGCGGCAGCGCGTGCGGCTGAACTGATGGCCGAGCTGGGTGACGGTGTGGTTGATCCTGCTGTGGGCGATGTGTATCCCGGCAGGCCCACACCGCGCGTTGTCACGTATCATCCCAAGCTCGCCGATCGTCTGCTGGGCATCGAGATCCCGCTGGCAGAGCAATCGCGCATCCTGGAGGCACTGGAATTCAGGGTTGATGCTCAGGCGGAGGCGTGGGAGGTCACCATCCCGTCGTACCGGCAGGATGTGGGCTTGCCCGTCGACCTGGTAGAGGAAATCGCACGCGTGTGGGGCTACGATAGGTTCCCCATGACGCTCATCGATGAAGAGCTGCCGCGGCTGCGACGTAACCGCTCGCTGGAGGCCGAGGAGCATGTCCGCGATCTGCTGATCGGCCTGGGATTGGACGAGATCATCACCTACTCACTGGTTGATCCTGAGGATGAAGCGCGACTACAACCCAGTTCTGGGCTCGATCCCGCGGCATCGCTGGACCTACCCGGCGAACGTGTGCTGCTGCAGAACTACCTCTCGCCGGAGCGGTCTCAGATGCGACGGAGCCTGCTGCCCGGTGCCCTGCGCACAACATGGTCGAACCTCCGCTACCTGGATCGCATTGCCGTCTTCGAGATCGGGCGCATCCACTACACGGTGGGCCGGCCGGATGTGCTCGCCGGTGAGACCGGCGTGGCCGAGCCCCGACATCTGAGCATGCTGCTCACCGGCCCGCAGCTGGCCTCGTGGTGGCAGAATGCCGCTGGGGCCGAGGGCAAGGTCGACTACTTCGATCTCAAGGGGATCGTGGACGCGTTCTTGGCGCGTCTGTCGCTGGACACCAAGGTCGAGTGGGAGCGTGGGGATCACCCTTCGTTCCATCCCGGCCGCTGTGCGGTGGCCAGCGTTGATGGCCGGCCGCTGGGCGTGTTGGGTGAGATACACCCACTGGTGCGGGAGGCGTTCGATCTGCCTGCGCAGCCCATGGTGGCGCTGGAGTGGGATCTGGAGGTCCTGTTGGCGGCTGCCGAGGCTGCGGATGCCGAGAAGCAGGTTGTCCCACTGTCGCCCTATGCCCCGGTTCACGAAGATCTGGCGCTGGTCGTGGACGAGGCTACACCGGTGCTGGATGTCCAGCGTGCGATCATGGCAGCCGGGTATCCGCTTGTGACGGAGGTCGCCCTGTTCGACGTCTACCGGGGCGAGCAGATAGAGACCGGCAAGAAGAGCCTTGCCTTCGCGCTCAGCTACCAGGCTCCGAATCGCTCCCTATCCGAGAAGGACGTGACCAAGCTGCGCAAGCGCTTGATCAAGTCTCTGGCGACGAAGCTTGGCGCGAAGCTGCGCGGACAGTAGTCACGGCGAGCCCAAGACCAGCTTCTGCGTTTGCTATCACAGTCCTCTTCACATGGGTGGGGAGGACTGGGGGCATTGCATAGACTCCCGGAAGAGGACCACGCGAATGCATACCAGACGCAATGACATCTTGCGACGTGTGATGGCTGCCTTCTTCCCCTTTGGCCAGGGCAACATCACCAAGCTGCAGTTGATCTATTTCCTTTCCACGCTCTACTTCTACATCCCTGTCGGCACGCTCTATCTGCGGAGTCGGGACCTCACGTATCTGCAGATCAGCTCGCTTTGGGGCATCATCGTCTTCACGATGTTCCTCACCGAGGTGCCCACGGGCATGATCGCCGACCGGATCGGACACAAGCGCGCCGTTCAGCTCGCGCTGGGTCTCCAACTGCTGGGCGAGGTGATCTACCTCTTCACGCGGGGCTATCCAGGATTCGTGCTGGCTGCCATCATCGGCGGCCTGGGTTTCGCTTTCGGCTCGGGTTGTGTCGAGGCTTTGGTCTATCGGGAGCTGCAGGTGTCCGGCAGCCAGAGTGAGATGAGCAAGGCGATGGGTGGCATCGAAGCGGCTCAGCGGCTGGCCAATCTCCTGGCCTTCGCCGCGAGCGGTCTTGTTGTGCGGATGCTCACGCTCACGCAGTTCATCCGTGCGGTTGCTCTCACCGCCGGGATGGTGGGCGCCGGGTTTGCGTTGACCTTCACTCTCGATATCCCGGCGGATGATCGCGCCGACGCAGCGTCGGACGGCGACGACAAGGCACGTGGGCTGTCTTTGCTTCGGCAGGGGCTGCAACTGCTGCGCGAGAACCGGGCATTTCGCATCCTGGTGCTGGTGGCGCTCCTCACGATCCCCTTCCGTGACTACCTGGGCAGCCTCTACCAGCCCTACTTCGTCCGGGCCGGCGTGGCGCCGGTGTGGTTTGGGCTGGCGCTGTCCGCAGCGTCAGGACTCAGCGTGCTGGGGGCGCGCTATGCCTATTGGCTGGAGGAGCGTGTGGGCAAGCGGGTTGGACTGCTCCTGGCGGTTGGCCTCCCGGGTCTGCTCACCCTGGCTATGGCCGGGATCTCTCATGCAGCAGGGTCTGTGGCTGTCTTCTGCCTGGTGTATGGCGCCACAAGTCTCCGTAGTCCTCTTATATCGGCCCGGCTCAATGTCCACATCAGCAGTACTAATCGGGCGACGGTCCT
>CBFCZM010000389.1:0-2873 GCA_965602565.1 uncultured Anaerolineae bacterium | reverse complement strand
TTCACTGCGCTCTGCGGTCGTCTCACCCGAAGGTGCAAACAGCTCCGGATGGACATCCGGTCCGTCGTCACAGCGCCGGGCGAGATCTTCCTGGAATGGACGATGACGATGATGTTCCGGCGATGGCCCAGCTCCCCGGTGCATGGATGCTCCAGGCTCACGCTCGGCGACGACGGCAGGATCATCCACCAGCGCGACTACTATGACCTGTGGGGGGATATCTTCGACGGCATCCCCTGGTTCCGCCGCCTGTACCGGCGATTCATGCACCGGTATTTCGGGTAGGGAGCCGGCACCGATGAAGCTACCTGACGAGTTGATCTTCCTACACAATGCCCACCTGCCGCAGAAGACGACGGATGCACGGCTCGACGGTCGCATCTGCGTCGTCGCAGGCGCGACATCGGGCGTGGGCTATAAGGCGGCGAGGAGGCTTGCCCAGGGCGGCGCAACCATCGTGATGGTCTGCCGCAACCCTGAGAAGGCGGCACGCGTCAGTCAGGAGTTGGAGCGCGACTACGGTGCAGCATCGGATGTGGTGCTGGCTGACTTCACGAAACTCACGGACGTTCGGCGAGCCGCGGAAACGCTTCTGATCAGGTACGAGCGCATCCACCTCCTCATCAACAGCGCCGGTATCCACCGTACCCGGCGCACCTTGACAGACGACGGCATCGAGACCGTGTTCTGCGTGAATCATCTAGCGTCGTTTCTGCTCACCCGACTGCTGCTGGACAGGCTCAAGGAGAGCGCTCCTTCACGGACTATCCAGGTGAACTCGGAAGGACATCGTTTCGGTGGCCTCAACCTCAACGACCTCACGTGGAAGTGGCGCCCATATCACGGACTCTGGAGCTACGGCGCATCCAAGGTCGCACAACTTCATACCGTGCGCGAGCTGGCGGAGCGGCTCGCAGGCAGTGGTGTGACCATCAACGCGATCCATCCTGGGGCGGTCAAAACCAACATCGGGATGGACAACGGCCCGCTCTACCGGTGGTACAGGCGCCATGTGGTGAACAGATTCCTCAAGGATCCTGCCATCTCCGGAGAAGCTATCTACTACCTTGCTGCTGCTCCGGAGTTGGCTACCGTGAGCGGCAAGTACTTCAATCTGACGATCGACGAACCACCCGCATCTTACGTGATGAGCCGCGACCTCGGAAAGCGAGTTTGGCAGATCAGTGAAGCGCTCACCGGTCTGGTCGGTCCGGATTGAGTCCTGGCACGTGTGAGGTAGACATGGACTACGATGTGATTGTCGTCGGGGGCGGTGTTTCTGGGTTGACAGCGGCAGCTTACCTCACAAAGGCAGGCTACTCGACGCTCCTCTGTGAGAAAGAGGCCACCTGTGGTGGTCTGGTGCACACATTTGAGCGCGGGGGATTTGTCTACGACGGCGGAATTCGTGCGATGGAGAACTCGGGCATCTTGTTCCCAATGCTGAAGCATCTCGGCCTGGACGTGGCCTTCGTGAGGAACCAGGTGTCCATCGGCATCGAGGACCGTGTGATTCGCGTCGATTCTGTGGACAGCGTCTCCGAGTACCAATCACTGCTGATGGATTATTACCCCGAGAGCAGCGCCGAAGTCATCGAGATCGTCGAGCAGATACGCAGGATTATGCATTACATGGACATCCAATATGGGATCGACAACCCTGTCTTCCTCGATCCCAAGGCCGATCGCGACTACTTCATCAAGGCGATCCTGCCGTGGATGTTCAAATACGCGCTGACCATCGGCAAGGTCAACGCGCTCAAGGAGCCGGTCGTTGACTATCTGCGACACTTCACACAGAACCAGAGTCTGCTCGACATTATCACACAGCACTTCTTCCGGGATACCCCGGCATTCTTCGCGCTGAGCTACTTCAGTCTGTATCTGGACTACCACTACCCGTTGGGGGGCACCGGGTCGCTATCCCGGGCGCTGGTAACGTTCATCCGGGCCCAACAGGGCACCATCAGGACCAACACGACGATCGTTTCGGTCGACCCAGAGCACAAACGCGTCGAGGACGCCGCGGGCAACGCCTACACGTACCGTGTCCTGATCTGGGCTGCGGACCTCAAGCTGCTCTACTCGGTCATGGACACGGACGCCCTGGGCGACGAATCGACCCGGCACGCCGTGCTGCGGCGCCGATCCGAGGTGCTAGGCAAATCGGGGGGCGACTCAGTCCTGACAGTGTACCTGGCGCTGGACCTGGACCCACGCTACTTCGCAGACAAGGCAACCGAGCATTTCTTCTACACTCCGCTCAGGGAAGGCCAATCCAAGGCGGGCCCGCTTCCCACCGGAAAACCACGCGAGGTCATCGAGGCGTGGCTGGAGAGATTCTTCTCGCTGACCACCTATGAGATATCGTGCCCGGTCCTGAGGGACGCAACCCTGGCACCGCCGGAGAAGACCGGCCTCATTGTAAGCCTGCTGTTCGACTATGGACTCACGAGGCAGATCGAGGAGATGGGATGGTATGAAGCGTTCAAGACACTCAGCGAGACGGCGATGATCGACACGTTGGATAGCTCGATCTTCCCCGGACTCAAGGATGCGGTACTGGATCGGTTCTCGGCCACGCCGCTGACACTGGCGAGGATCGCTGGAACCTCGGATGGGGCTATCACCGGATGGGCCTTCACCAACGACCCGATGCCGGCTGAAAGCAGGCTGCCAAAGGTCGCGAAGTCGGTCCGTACGCCGATCCCCAGCATCTTCCAGGCAGGCCAATGGACGTTCAGTCCGTCTGGATTCCCAACGGCTATCCTCACCGGAAAGCTGGCAGCGGATCAGGTCAGCAAGGCCCTGAAGAAAGGCCTGTAGGTGACTGCATCGATGAATGAAGTCGTGGCTTATCTCAGCCTCGGTCT
>CBFCZM010000388.1:0-2880 GCA_965602565.1 uncultured Anaerolineae bacterium | reverse complement strand
GAGGTGATCGCGGTGCGCGCGATCGGCGGCACGGGCATCGTCGAATCGGCCCGTGAGATCGCCAACGTGCACCTGATCTTCGGAAACGAGTTCCTGGTCGATGCCATCGACTACCGTTTCAGCACCACGGGCATCGCGTACGCCGACGACATCATCAACAACGAGCTGGACGAGCTGGCGTTGGCATACGAGCAGTTCGAGCTGACGATGAAGCTCCTCTTCCGCGCCTTCGGCGCCGACGAGTGGAACGTAGGCGACTACTTCGACAGCCAGGACTTCGAGACCTTCGGCGTGGCCAGCAGCCGTATGCTGACGACGATGGATGAGATAGCAGCGCGCTACCGCATGCTGGGCGACGACGACGGGGCACTGGCGCTCTACGACCAAGCCTACGAAGAGCAGTACTTGCAGATAACGGCAATGGCACAGAAAGCCGGCCAGCTAGGCGTTGCCTATCTCCAGGACGGCAGCTACGAGATGTTCAACACCCTCAGCCGGATGCGCGACCAGGCAAGGGGCATCCGCGAGGGCCTTGATTTCTTCGGCTTTGCACCGGACTACGTCCCACTGCAATCCTACGAACAGCTGCGCGTGTTCATGGAAGGACCCACGGGCAACACCGGTCTTCTGAGCACAGCGCGCGACCTGGAGGACCAGGCCCGGGACGCCCAGCGCACCTACGATGCCAACGCTGTTGATATGGCCACGGAGCTGCGGACGATCACGAAATCGTACAACGGCAAGCTCTTCGACCTCTGTGGACCCACTGAGGACGCCAATGGCGACGGACTGCCTGACTACGATCCCTGTGTCGGCGGCTTGATGGGCAAGAATATGATCGACATCGACACCGCATCCTTGCGGGTTGGGCTGGCCTGGATGAAGGCCCAGAACATCGTCGAGAAGATTCAGATCGAACAGGACCGCTCCAGCGAGCTGATCCGGGTGGAGCTGGGGTTGGCGCAGCAGGTCACGGCAGTCAACCTGGCCATCGCCAAGCTCAACGCCTACAAGGAGACCTCTGCCCTGACCAGCGTGGGAGAAGCCAAGGTCTACGCAGGCTTCAAGGCCGGGATCCAGTACTATGCTCAGACGGAGGCCAAGGCATCCGTCAATCCCTTGCAGGCGGGCGCCGAGGCGAAGTCAGGTATCAAAGTCACCTTTGATCTCTACGGGGGAGCTGAGTTCTCCCAGCGGTGGGCTCGATCGACGGCATCCGTCTGGAATCCCAGCGCCCTGGAGATTGGCGAATGGCAGAACGTCAAGACGCTCCAGGCCGCCGAAGCGAAAGCCGAGATCATCGGGGCAGCCAGCGACGCGACGATCCGGAACCTCCTGCTCCAACAATCGCAGTCGCTGATCGAGTACGAGATCGCGCTGGCGCAGTTCGATAAGGTGATGGCAGAGCACAACCAGCTCTCCGAGCGATTCAGCTTCTACCAGAACAAACGCTTGCAGGCTGCCGACAAGGTCGCCAAGCACAACAGCCACCTGCTGAGCCCGGCCTACCGGATCATGCGCGACACCCTGACGATCCAGTCGGCGGATGCCATCAATCTGGCCGCCCAGTTCGCCTATCTCACAGCTAGGGCCGCGGAGTATGAGCTCCTGACACCCTACCCGGCTCGCAACGACATCTACAAGTGCCGCACGTCCAACGATATCCGCATCTTTATGGATGAACTGGCCGTATGGTATCAGGCCCTCGATCGTCCCGGACAGCTGAACCGCTATCCCTACACCATCTCCCTGGCGCAGGACATCCTCCTGCTCACCGACGACAACATCGATCCCAAGGGCCGGATGTCACCGGAGCAGATCGAGGCTATCCGTCAGAGACGCTTCCAGGTCTATCTCCAGAACAGCATCCAGAATGGAGAGCTGGAGATCTGGTTCTCCACGTTCCTGGACCAGCAGCGTGACGCCGGTCAGTACCTGTTCAGTCCCAACATCTGGAACAACCGTATCGCCGGGGTCGGCTCGCCTCTTCCTGAGAATCAAGGGATCGGCATCAACATCGTGACCGGCCAGGGAAACAATGCCGGCGGCGCAGAGGTGGTGTTGATCCACGATGGACAGACCTCGTACCGCAATGCGGCGAGTGATCGCGTCTACCTGGCCCCCGATACCGCGATTCCGGTGGGCTACGTGCTCCCGGCGGAGCTCGACCCGGAGAACACAACAGTCGCCCTGCGGCCCAGCGTCAACGGCGTGGGCGGCATCCCCAACGGCGGCCTCGCCAACTTGAGCGTGGCAGCGTCCTGGTGGACGCTGCGCATCCCAGCCGACTCCAGGGGCGGCTTGGACTACGCTCAGATCGAGGACATCGAGATACAGCTCGATACCACAGGCCGCGCGCTGCCGGGATTGGCAGCAGTCGCTACGCAGGACGCCGACCGGCTGCAGGCCGGGCTCAGTATGATGCCCGTATCTGTCGAGCCGGTACGCGCCCTGACCTCGGCCCCGATCGCGCCCGCCGCGGTGCCCGAACCCGTCAGCGGCATCAATGGCACCTATGTCGGGAGCGTTGTCGTGACCAGCCCGCTCACCGTCGCCGTGCAGCTCCTGGACCTCAACCTGGTCAGCTTGGGCGGTGCCCTCACAGGCACAGTGCAGGTGAGTGAGACGGCACTCTACCACGGCGTGATCGGGCTAACCGGCGTCGTCAACGGCGACGCCTTCACGATGACCTCCGAGGTGATCTCGAACACGGTCCTGGGGCGGCCCGTCGAACGGCAGCTCACGCTGATCGGCCAAGCCTATGACGACGGACGTGTCATAGAGGCCGGCTACACGGCTGTTATCACGGGACTGCTGCTAGCGCCGGTTCACGAGCGTGGTTCCTTCATAGGAACACGGCCCGATACACCGGGCAGCAGT
>CBFCZM010000387.1:0-2882 GCA_965602565.1 uncultured Anaerolineae bacterium | reverse complement strand
GGGCTTCCGCGAGATCCTGGAGAAGCGCGCCGCCAGCATCCTGCAGCCCGACCTATGCCACGCCGGCGGCCTCACCGAGGGACGCCTGATCGCGGGGATGGCCGAGGCCTACTATGCCGGCATCGCACCGCACAACCCGCTGGGCCCCATCTCGCTGGCCGTCGCCGTCCAGCTGGATGCCGCGATCCCGAACTTCATCGCACAGGAGCACACGACGCTGGGGGATGGTTACCTCAAGGAACCCTTTGTGATGAAAGACGGCTTCGTAGATCTGCCCACGAAGCCGGGTCTCGGCATCGAACTCGATGAGGAAGCATTGGTCGACAAGATCGACCACGATTGGCGCAACCCCGAATCCTACGACGCCTTCGACGGAGCGGTTGTGGATTGGTGAGTTGGATGTTGGATGTTTGATGAAGGACCTCGTGTCAGGAGAATCATCAGTCTCGGCGGGCGAAGTAGTGTGCCCAGTGGCGACGAGGTCCTCCGTAGCTCACCGCAACTTCCAGCATCCGCATCCCAGCACCCTCAATCAATGCGCCGAACTCCGCCGTCGCATACCGCGAGAAAAAGCGCGCAACAGGCTGAGCGTAGGACACGGCCTCCCACGTCTCTCCCTCACCGACCTGAATCGACACGAAGAAGACACCGCCGGGCTTCAGCATGCGCCGGACCTCACCAAGCACGCCCGGCACCAAGGCCTTCGGCAGGTGCAGTATCGCAGCGTTGGACCAGACGCCATCGAAGATAGTAGGTCGGAACGCCAGGGCCCGCATATCCAGTTGCACGACGGGCCCAGTCACGCGAAGCCGCGTTTCAACCAGCATGCCGCCTGAGAGATCGGCTGCGACAACCGCGGCCCCCTGGGCCTCGAACCAGGCCGCGTCTCGACCGTGCCCGCAGCCCAGCTCCAGGATGCGAGCCGGTACGCCAACCATCGCCAACAGCTGTCTGGCGGAATCCAGAACGGCCGGCGGCATCTCAGCATTGGCGACCGCGAACCGCGCAGCCACATCATCGTAGGTCGCGCGATGCGTGGCACTCGTATCCTCAGGGTCGGCCATCCGCTAGGTCTCCGCCCTTCTTAGCCCAGATCACTCAGATCTGCAGAATGGCGACAGCTCACTGAACACCTGTCCGCAGGAACGACCTGCTGCGACGGCGCCCTCCCACCCACAGGAGAATCAGCGCGATTGAGGACGTCAACGCCGTGACTCGGAACACCAGTGCGCCACCCAGCTGCTCGAAGAGCATCCCACCGGCGTACGCTCCGATGGCGGCCGAGAGCCCCATCATCGTCGCACCGAACATAGCTTGGGCCGTGGCCTCGGTTCCCTGAGGGGCCATGTCTGCCGCATAGGATACTCCCGCTGCCCACATGGCCGAAAAGGAGAACCCATGGAGGAACTGGAGGGGCAGTGCCCCCCACGCACAGGGCAGCAACGAATAGGCCAGACTCTGTAGGACCCGGGCAGCCAGCGCGATAGTGAGGAGAACCCTCGATCCCCACCGCGTCAGCAAGTACGGGGCTGCGCCCAGACGGGCACTTCGCTAATCGTACCCACCAGCAACGCGATGCCCATCAGCGTCTTGCTCGCGCCCAACGCATCCATATACAGCATCAGATAGCTCATCTCCACCGCATGAAAGAGACCGCCGACCAGCACCACCAGCAGGAAGACAACCCAGCGCCTGTCCAGGAAGAGCCGCCGCATATCGGAGACAAGTGTTGGCTGGCCTGATGACAGGTCAGTGTGCTGATCCGAGACAGACCGCGCATCAGAAGAACGCCGATCCGCGGAAGGAATGGCCAGCGCCATCAGACCGGTGCACGCCATCAGCACAAGATACCCCAGGAACGCCAGGGACAAACCATGACGCTCGATGAGAGTACCGGCAGCCAAGCCGGCGATACCCCAACCGACCACCCCCCAAAGACGCTGCTGCCCGTAGCGTGATCTCTCCTCACCCAGAAGTGTTACGACGGCGTTGTCGACCAGGGGGATAACAGGCGCCCCAAGGATCGCGTAACCGGCTAGCACAGCAATCAACGCGCCGTACATCCGTGTCGCCGACAGGATCAGCACCGCAAGCCATGATCCCGCGATGGCAACCATTCGGACCAGTTTGTGCCGCCGCGTAGCGTCGACCAGTGCGCCCCACAGTGGCGCAGCCACGACCGTAATCAGCGGCGCCGTGCCTCGCAATACACCAATGCGCTGCCCATTCAGTCCGAGTTCACGATAGGTGAGCACTAGGAAAGGAGACAGAAACGCCCCAGATGCGAAGTAGAAAGCATAGAACGCTCTGGCAAAGCCCAGCGCCGCGGGCTGCACTTGGCTACCAGAGGCCAAGTCATGTCTAGCGGGTCCAGCAGCAGATGTAGCAGTCAGATCATCCACAAACACACCACTTCAACGCGAGCAGCAAGACGACGTCCTCAGAGACTGGCCAGTCCCCAGATACCGACAACAACCAAGAAGAGACCGTACACCAACCGTAAGCGGCCAAGAACCTGCACTACCTGAGACTCTTTCTTCAGCGCCAGCGCGTCGATCAACGGGCGCTCGATGAGGGTCACGCGAGCACGACGCTTTCCCCGCATCGTCAACAGCCCCTGAAGGGCGGTGATAACACCGCCCGAGATCAGCGCAATGAGAATCACTTCGAGCATGGAGTGAACACCTTTCCCTCCGCAAGTGTGCGGAACATACCGAACCATGACTCTTGACTATCTGCTCACGATTCACCATTCACGATTCAGCCGATCTCTTGCAGGTAGGTTGCGGGGCAGCAAGCCATCTTCTTGAGCAGATCTGAATCGTGAATCGTGAATGGTGACGGCCCGGACCATGCCTCTTGACTTTTGGCTTTTTGACTTC
>CBFCZM010000386.1:0-2888 GCA_965602565.1 uncultured Anaerolineae bacterium | reverse complement strand
CACCGGCTTACGCTCCAGCGGCTGCGCAAAGAGACGGAGCCCGCGACGCCGGAGGCCTATGCCGACTTCTTGGTACGGTGGCAGCACCTGCACCCGGAGACGCGCCTCCGGGGCATCGAGGGACTGCGCACCATCATCCGGCAGGTGCAGGGACACGAGACATACCAGATTGTCTTTGAGCGGGATGTTTTCCACCGTCGGCTCGAAGACTACGAGCCCGCGATGCTTGACCGCCTGGTTCAGACTGGGGAGGTCATCTGGCGGCGGCTCGGGTACACAAGCTGGAATGTGCGTCGAGGACAGATCGGGTTCTGCTTCCGCGGGGAGCAGTCGTGGGTGGTGCCGAGCCCGCAGCACGTGGAGATGAAGCTGAATCAATGGGATGACGACATCCCCGAGGTCTGTGATGCGGTGCGTGACTACCTGCGGAACCACGGGGCCTCGTTCTTCGACGATATCGTCGCCGGGACAGGGATCGATTGGCGATATGTCCTCCGTGCGGTCTGGCATCTGGTCTGGACGGGGGAGGCGACCAACGATAGCTATGAATCCGTGCGACACGCCAAGGTGGCCAGCGGCCTCTCGGGCTGCTACGATCTGGCGACCCGGCCGACGAAGAAGGGTGTGACCCTTGACTTTATCGTGCGTCACATGTTGGAGAACAAGCGTCTCGATCCGCGACTGGGGCGCTGGGCACCGACGGAGCGGCTGGTGCCACCTGATCCCGACACCTATGACCCCGAGGCTGCAGCTGCATCGTGGGCGGATCAGCTTTTGCTACGATTCGGTTTTGTGACCAGGGAGATCGTCAAGCGTGAACGGAACCTTCCCTCGTGGCGGGACCTGCGCCGTGCCCTGACCAGGAAGGAACTTCTGGGGGAAGTGCGTCGCGGTTACTTTGTCGAGGGACTCTCAGGTGAGCAGTATGCACGTCAAGAGGCCGTCGATGCACTGCAGGCGGCAAAGCTGCGGCAGATCGGTCAGGATGATGGCGACTCGGAGCGTGTCAGCGATGTGGCGTCGGACCTCGTGTTGGTGAACCTCTTCGACCCCGCGAGCCCCTTTGGCTTCTTCTTCCCTATCACTGATGAGGCGGGTAATGAGATCAAACTGACAAAGACGCCAACGAAGTACCTGGTGCTGCAGCGTGGGCGACCTGTGCTGCTCTGTACTGACCGCATCACGCTACTGACGGATCTGTCCCGCGACGTCTTGGTGGCGGTACTTCGACTCTTGACGTCCCTCATCGATGATCCCTTCGAGGTCGACAGCCGCATTGAGATCTCAGTTGGGCAATGGAACAACCATCCCACCGAAGTGAGTCCTGCACGGCATTTGCTGGTGACCCTGGGGTTCTACCCGGTCAAGAGTCGCTGGCGAGGGTATGTGTACGATGGCAGGACGGCGCCGGATGCGACGCTGATCGCCGAGGCGGAGGGCCGGCTCCAGGACGTCTACGAGCGCGCCGGCAAGGAGAAAGACCCTGTCGTTTACGACGCTGACTGGGTGATCTCTCAGGCACACGAGGTGATCCGACCCAAGGTGCAAGAGCTCATCGACTGGCTGCAGGCCCGGGTGCCCCCCGCGTGCGAGACGATCTACCGGCCACGGTACTTCAGGGATTTCCAGATCCTCTATCGCGGCATGCGGTGTATCAACCCGCACATACAGCAGAAGAAGATCCGGCTGCAGATCAAGTTCAAAGGTTGGACTCCCGGTATCCCGATCCATCCGGGGACGGACCTGGAAGATGCGGAGTTCGTGAAGGCTTTCGAGACGCAGTTCGCCGAGACGCGCGCTGAGATCGATGAAGCGCTGGATGGCAAACAATCATGAACGGTGGCAGCACACCAGGAGACGAAGATGGATCTTCAGCAGCTGACTATAACGGATGTCAAGGCGGTCGAGGTGCGCGATGTGCCCTTCAGCGTTGGTTTGATCCCGCCCTGGAATCCCACGCAGCGCATCACGACGCGCGACTACGTGGTCGTGCGGGTGGAGACGAGTGCGGGTATCTTCGGGCTATCGATGGACGGCGACTATACGCCTGGGCTGCCCGCGCGTGCGAAAGACATCGATGACCTGGTGGCGCCGTACCTTGTCGGTAGACCTATCATGGTTGTGGCGGCGCATACAGCTTTCCGGCACTGTATCCGCGGCCGCGGCCGGCTTTTTTTCA
Source organism: uncultured Anaerolineae bacterium (assembly GCA_965602565.1). GTDB lineage: Bacteria > Chloroflexota > Anaerolineae > B4-G1 > SLSP01 > PWVB01. The sequence continues at coordinate 709 of CBFCZM010000386.1, read as the reverse complement.
TCGCCGTTGCCCTCTGGGACATCGTGGGGAAGGCCGCAGGCATGCCGCTCTATCGCCTGTGGGGCGGTGCGCGCGATAGGGTGCTGGTCTATGCGAGTACCGTGCAACACGGGCGGTCAGCAGAGGCCCGCGCAGAGGATTGTCGCCGCTATCTGGAACAGGGGTACCGTGCCGTCAAGCTGCGGCTCTCTGCTGAGACTTTGGCGGGAGATATCGCATTGGTTCAAGCCGTGCGCGATGCCGTGGGCGACAAGATGGAGATCATGGTTGACGCCAACCAGGCCGGCAAAGGCCCGGGCTCCAATGCCCCCGGTGTTCATTGGGATCTGGCCCGCGCCGAGGAGACGGCCCAGCTCTTGGGAGAGTTAGGGGTGTTCTATCTGGAGGAACCGCTGCCCTATGTGCTGGAGGATGATGGCCTGCGCCTGCGCGAGCGCTCTCCAATCCCGATTGCCGGCGGCGAGGGCAAACGAGGTCCGGAATCGTTCTGGCAGCTGCTCCGCCGCGGCGTCTATGACATCATCCAGCCCGATCCCATCGTCAGCGGAACGCCTACCGATATGCTCAAGATCCGGGCGATGGCTGAGGCGGCTGGAGCGTCCGTGATCTATCACCACGGCAAGAGCGGCATCGGCTTTATGATCGGTCTGCATTTGTCCACGTGCTTTGGTGATTCTCCGTGGCTGGAGTATATGGACGACGGCCCATT
>CBFCZM010000385.1:0-2896 GCA_965602565.1 uncultured Anaerolineae bacterium | reverse complement strand
AGTACAAAGCGCATTTTTCGAAGTAGACGCCATGTCCGCAATCGGACACCACGCAAGCATGAAAATGCAGTGCGCAGAGCGGAGCGCGGACTGGGGTCCGCGCGAGCGTGATAACGTGGGCATGTATGGTGTCGTAGGCGGTTATCTTCGAAGTAGATCCCATGGACTGCCGTCCACCACGCAGGACGGAAACGCAGCGCGAAGAGCAGAGCGGGCAAGGTGCCGGGCATCAGAATGCCCGCGGTCCGCAGAGCGGATCAGAGAAGGTTATTCTCGGAACAGCACCTCCGGTTCCCTCTCCCATTCCGTCCGCGGAGTATGGGAGAGGGTTAGGGTGAGGGCCCTGTCGGGTCGTTTTCGAAGTAGACGTCACGGTCGCTGGCGCACACCACGCACGAATGAAAACGCTGCCGCGAACCCGCGAAGTTGGCCAGATAGCCGGGCACGACGACGTGTGCCCGAGGGGACCTGGCCTACATGCGGATCTCATGTAGGTTGGGCTGTCTAGCCCGACCATCTGCTCGATAGTACAGAGTGCTGTTTTCGAGGTAGTAGCAGAACGATGGCTGAGTTAGCAACCTATCGCAACGCACGCGCTTACGGATTCTGCCCCGGATGTAGTCACCGCTTGGTGCTTGACGCATTGGACCGCGTCTTGGTCCGCTTGCAGTGGGATCCGGCCGACACCGTGATTGTCACCGACATCGGCTGTGTCGGGCTCTCCGATCAGTACTTCGCCACCAGCGGCTTCCACGGACTCCACGGCCGCAGCTTGACCTATGCAACCGGCATCAAGTTGGCGCGTCCCGACCTGCACGTTATCAATCTCATCGGTGATGGTGGGTGCGGCATCGGCTGTGCCCATCTTGTCAGCGCAGCTCGGCGCAATATCGGCGTCACAACGGTTGTTTTCAATAACCTCAACTTCGGGATGACGGGCGGCGAGCACAGCGTCACAACGCCGACCGACCAGAAGACATCGACGACCCCCTGGGGAAACACCGAGGTTCCGTTGGATATCGCCCAGACAGTCGGCGTGAACGGTGCGACCTACGTCTGGCGCGGCACCGCTTTTGATCCTGGCCTCGACGAACAGCTTGAGATTGCCCTTACACACGATGGGTTTGCCCTCCTGGACGTTTGGGAGCTCTGTGTGGCCTACTACGCGGCTGCTAACCGCGTGGGTCCCAAGGAGCTGCAGGCGATGATAGACCATCTGGGATTTGCGTCTGGGGTGATCAAGCGGGCCGACCGCGTGGAGGGCTCTACCGCGCTGCGCGCCGTGTGGCAGGGGCAGGTGGGCGAACCGGTCCACCTGGCCAATCCGCTGGAGACGACGTACTCTCACAACCTGGATCGTCCCCGCGCCATCATCATTGCCGGCGCCGCCGGGGCGCGGGTGCGCACGGCCGGCCACGTGATCGGAACGGCAGCGACACTATCTGGCCTCTGGACGACGCAGCGTGATGATTACCCCGTGACCGTGCGTTCAGGACACAGTGTGAGCCAGGTCTTGGTGTCGCCCGACCCGATACACTTCACCGGTATCTCTCAGGCTGACGTGCTGTTCGTGCTTTCGGATGAGGGGAGGGAAGGGGCCGCGGCCGTCGCGGGTCGGATGGATGGCACGCAGTGGGTTTTTGCGCTGCCTGAGCTGGCCGGCCAGCTGGTGACCAGGGCGCAGGTGCGTGTACTCAGGCTGAATGCCTTAAAGGGCGTAGCGGCGGCCAGCCGTTCTCTGGCTGCGGTCGCCGCCGGCATCGTAGTCCTGGGATTCCTATCTCCGGCGTCGCTGATTGCGGCTGCCGGACAGTTCAACCCGGCCTATGCACAGGCCAATCAGGCCGCTGTGCGAGAGGCCTTGACCGTCACAGATATGCTCTTCAGAGCTTGACACTTGATCGAGCAGCACGCTCGGCGCTGGCGTGATGGTTCTACAGAAGCTCTTTTCATTCACAATCTCAGATTTGACAAACGTCCCGTCGGCGCTAGAATAGTGACCGGCAGGACCTGCCAAAAGTCTGTCTCATCTACAGAGCGAAGCTCGTCCATAGCGCGTTCTATGGAATGCTTGGCTCTTTTCGTGTGATAGCAATTCAACGGAAGGGTGGATCGATGATTGATGTACACGACTTAGCAAAGTCCTATGGTCCCATCCGCGCCCTGGAAGGCGTTTCTTTCAACATCAAGAGTGGCGAGATCGTCGGACTCTTGGGGCCAAATGGGGCTGGAAAGACCACGTTTATCAAGTTACTTACAGGCTATCTTCAGCCCGACTCCGGACACGTCGCGGTCGGTGGTCTGGATGTGCAAGAGCACACGCGCGATGTGCAGACGCAGATCGGATACCTGCCGGAGACGGCGCCGCTCTACCCGGAGCTGTCGGTGCAGGCCTATCTCCGGATGATGGCCGATCTCCGGATGATCCCGGAGGATGAGAAGGTTCTCCGAATCTCCGAAGCCGTTTACGCAACCGGCCTTGAGGCGCATCTGACGCGCCCGATCGGGCAGTTGAGCAAGGGGTTCCGCCAGCGCGTCGGCTTGGCACAAGCCATTCTGCACCGGCCCAACCTGCTGATTCTGGACGAGCCGACGATCGGCTTGGATCCCACCCAGATTGTGGAGATCCGCCACCTTATCCGGCGATTGTCAAAGCACAGCACCGTGCTCTTCTCCACGCACATCCTCTCTGAGGTCGAAGTATTGTGCGATCGGGCCATCATCCTTATCAATGGACAGGTCAAGGCTGACGCTCGGTTGGCGGACCTGGCGGCGACCTCCGATGCCGTTGTGGTTCTAGAGCGTGAGGTGAAGGGTGCTGAGGCTCTGCTGAAGCGGCTGAAGCCGGCCCGCGACGTGAGTGCATTTGAGAGCGTGGATGGGTATCCGGCGTATC
>CBFCZM010000384.1:0-2908 GCA_965602565.1 uncultured Anaerolineae bacterium | reverse complement strand
GGGGAGAGCTCCGTCGGGACATCATCCTCCGCGAACCACGCCATGCCGATGGTCTCGTCCGGCGTCGCCGGGGGTTCGGGCGTGGTGCGGTTGAGCGGTGTGCACAGGAATAGGAAATGATAGAGGTGGTGGCGACTCACGGTGCCACAGAGGCGCGAGTCGAAGACGCCCACCAGGGTGGTGACCTCACAGCGGATGCCGGTCTCCTCGAGGACCTCGCGCGCCGTCGCCTCTGCCGGGGTCTCGCCGACCTCGAAGGCGCCGCCCGGCATAGCCCACAGCTCATTGTCGGCCCGCCGGATAAGCAGGATGTGGTCGTCCTCGGGGTCAATGACCGCGGCATCGCCAACGGCCAAGGGCGTTGGCCGGGAGAAGACAGGCGCCCTCAACGGCTCTAGTGTCTCCAGCGGCGTCTCGGTCGCCAACGCCATCAGTGCCATTGCCGCGTCCTGAATGGTCTTGTAGTGGGCCTGATCGTAGACGTTCTTGGCGAAATGCAGGCCCAGCGCCGAGACGTCGCGCAGTCGATCTGCCCATAGAGCGATTTGCTCGGCAGGGGTCTTGGGTGTTGGTTTGGGTTCTTTCATATGTCAGTTCCCGGTGATTGAGCAGAGCGACTATGCCGGGTCCATGATACAGCGTCTCCGCAGAAGCGGCAATGGGTGCGGCTGGACCACGGCCATCGCATCCACCCGAAGCGCCGAGCCAACCTGTCATCCCGAACGGGTCAAGCGGACAACTGCTTGTGATACTGTGACAGGGAGGGATCTTGTGTCTCGATAACGTTCGCTCCTGGGGCACAAGATCCCTCGCTCGGGTGCCTTGCAGTGCCGGTGGCTGGGCTAAGTTGCTCGGGATGACAGACAATGCGCGCCCTCCCCAAATGCGATAGCCGACTACTGGGACGCGATATTCGCCGGCGCGCAGCGCGCACGAATGAGAATGCGGCTTTTTGACGTATGATATGAGGGTGTAGTCTGTCACGCTTTGGCCCGCAGATGTAGTGAACAACAGGAGGTGCTGATGCACACGCTTGAAGCTATCGGAGCACGGAGAAGCATTCGCAAGTACACGGATGCGCCGGTGTCGGAGGAGGAGATCCGGGCACTGCTTGAGGCGGCGACACTGGCACCCTCGGGCAAGAACCGGCAGCCCTGGCGGTTTGTCGTCGTGCAGGGCGAGAGGTGCGCTGAGATGGTCGATGTCATGCGCGCCGGTATTGCCAAGCTCAAAGCGCTGGGTGTCAATACCGGCAGCAGCGAGTGGACTGCGGAGATCATGGCGAAGGCTCCAGCAACGATCTTCATCTTCGACGATGCGGAACTGCCGGATGACGGGATCAAGAGCTTCACCGATCTGCTGTGGTACATTGTGGACATACAGTCGATCGGGGCAGCTGTACAGAACATGCTGCTGGCTGCTACGGATCGCGGTCTTGGCACGCTGTGGATCTGCGACATCTTCTATGCGTACGAGGAGCTATGTGCGTGGTTGGAGGAGAGCCGCTTGATGGTGGCGGCTGTCGCCGTGGGGCATCCGGATGAGGCGCCCAGCCCGCGCCCGCGGAAGAGTGTGGATGAGGTCACACGCTGGGTTGGGTAGGGCGCTTAACCATTTGGGATCACAGGGCCTCTTGTGGGTGCCTGCTTTGGGCCAGCGCAGAGGGCACCCACAAGGGGTGCCCCTACAGGACGTTTGGGGGTATCGGCTCTGGCGAGAGGCCGAACTGCTGACCGATGCCCCTCAGGGATTGCATCTTCCCGGTGCTACATCCCGACGGTCGCCCGTGTGCGGATCACGCCATGCGCAGCCGTCGTCCCACCTCGCGGAGTGTGGCCGCATCTTCGTGATGGATGGCGCCGTCCGGAAGCGGCCCGGTGTTGAGCAGCAGGTTGCAGTTCTGCGCCCGCGCCGAAGCCAGCCTCTCCAGTACGTCATCGGGATCGATGTGGTTGCCGTCGTCGGCTCTGGTGTAGCCCCAGGCGCCCGGCTGCAGTGTGTCGCAGATCTCGTTGTGTTGGTCACAGTTTCCTTCCCAGGCGCGCTGCGCGACCTCAGCTTGTTCAGGACCGATCTGCTCTCGCACGCGATCTGCCAGCGAGTGCCCGTGTCGCTCGGGAGATGCGAAGTCCTCGTCGCCATTCGCCCCCTGCTTGAAGGCGATGAGGGTCTGCGGCTGGAGCTCGCGGACCATTGTGTAGGTCTCTTCGATGGGGAAGAGATCGGGGCGCGCATAGTAGGCCATGATGGGATCGAACCACATCCCTGCCACGGGGCCGTAGCTGGTCAACAGCTCCCGGATCTGAGCGTGCACGAAGTCGATATAGTGGCGGAAGTCCTCATCGCGCTGCCACTTGTAGCGCGGCTCCGGTGTCTTGTAGTCGGGTCGCGCGATGCTGAAGAGTTCCCGCGGATAGAAGTAGGGATGCCGCCAGTCCAGCGCGTAGGAGTAATAGAGGAACAACCCCAGTCCCTTCTCCTGACACGCGCCGGCCAACTCGCCGATCAGGTCGCGACGCGCCGGGCACTTGGCGCTGGAATAGTCTGAGACACTGCTGTCGAAGAGGCAGAAGCTGTCGTGGTGGCGCGTGGTGATGGTGATATAGCGCATTCCTGCCTCAAGCGCGAGGTCGGTGATGAAGTCAGCATCGAACTTCTTGGCTGTGAACTGATCCGCCAGCTTCTCGTACTCAGCGACGGGGATGGCTTCGCGGTACATAACCCACTCGTGCCGGCCCAGAAGACTGTAGAGCCCGTAGTGCATAAAGAGGCCGAAGTGTGCGTCCGCAAACCAGGCGCGGGCCGCGGCGCGGGGATCGTGCCGGTAGAGGTCAGCGTGATCTATAAGGTATGATGGTATGGTTGATGACACTGTTCTTCTCCTTGATAGTCGTGCCTACTGCGTAGG
>CBFCZM010000383.1:0-2915 GCA_965602565.1 uncultured Anaerolineae bacterium | reverse complement strand
AACCCCTCGGGTTCGGCACGTCTCTACGAAGCTGGTCAGGTGGAGTACGTGGCATGGCGATCTGGTCGAGACGTCCCCGGTGGGGCGTCTTCTGCTCGGGGCTTGATCGGAGGCGGCGCGTGGATCCGCGGTGAGGTGGGTCACCGGTCGGCGTGCCTTGCAGGTCGCCGCCGCGGAAGACGTGCCACCGCCAACCCCTCGGGTTCGGCACGTCTCTACGAAACTGCTCAGGTAGGGTGTGGCGTGGCATCTCCTTGCTGGAAGGTGAGTCCCGTGGTATAGTGACCGACAGTTTCTCAGCGGGGGAGGCCAGGTTTATGTTCAAGACTCACAGTTGTGGCGCACTGAGGCCGCAGGATGCCGGGAAATCCGTGACGCTGGCGGGATGGGTTCACCTGCGCCGTGACTTCGGTGGTGTGATCTTCATCGTGCTGCGTGATCGCGGCGGTCTCGTGCAGGTCGTCGTGAGCGGCGACTCCGCTGCGGAAGCCCAGGCGACTGCCGCGCAGGCCCGCAGCGAATTCGTCATTCAGGTGGAAGGCACCGTGCGCCAGCGGCCGGCCGACCAGGTGAACCCCGATTGGCCTACCGGCGAAGTTGAGGTCGAGGCTCAGGCCGTCCGCATTCTGAACACGGCAAAGACGCCGCCATTCTACATCTATGACGATTCCCCGGTTGACGAGGCGCTGCGGCTCAAATATCGCTACCTCGATCTGCGTCGCGCGCGCATGCAGCGCAATCTCATCCTGCGCCACGAGATTGTGCAGTTCCTGCGCCAAGCTCTGAATGCGCAGGGCTTCCTCGAGATCGAGACGCCGTACCTCTTCAAGTCGACGCCGGAGGGTGCGCGCGACTACTTGGTGCCGAGCCGGATCCACCCGGGGCGCTTCTATGCGCTGCCCCAGTCGCCTCAGCAGCTGAAGCAGTTGCTGATGGTGGCGGGCTATGAGAAGTATTATCAGATCGCCCGTTGTTTCCGCGACGAGGACCTGCGCGGGGATCGCCAGCCGGAGTTCACACAGCTGGACCTCGAGATGTCCTTCGTGCACCGCGACGATGTTCTGGACCTTGTTGAGGAGATCTTCACCGAGCTCATTCCGGCGGTCACACCTCAGAAGCGCGTGCTGTCGCCGTTCCCGCGACTCTCGTATGCTGAGGCCTTGGAAAGGTACGGAACGGATAAGCCCGACCTGCGTTTCGGGATGCAGCTGGTGGACTTAACGCCGGTCCTGGCGAAGAGCAGTTTCCGCGTTTTCAGTGCGACGGTGGCTTCCGGGGGCAAGATCAAGGGCATCGTGGCGCCCGGATGTGCCGGCTACACCCGGCGCGAGATCGACGAGCTGACCGGCATCGCCAAGCGCGAAGGGGCGATGGGCTTGGTCACCCTGGCGTATACCGGCGCTGCGGTGAAGGGGTCTGCGGCGAAGTTCCTGACTGAGGATGAGGTTGCCGCGATTGCCGAGACGACGGGGGCTGCGGAGGGTGATCTGGTGTGCATTGTGGCGTCAGGTCCTAAGGTCGTGGCCGCCTCGCTGTCAGCCCTGCGCCTGACCTTTCGTGATCGCTTGGGTCTGGCGGATCCTGATCTGGTCGCCTTTGGATGGGTGCTGGACTTCCCGATGTTCGAGCGCAACGAGGAAGAGCAGCGCTGGGGGGCCGCGCACCATCCCTTCACGATGCCGCGTCCCAACACCTACGATGAGATGATGGCTGATCCGCTGGCCGTATTCTCCGACGCGTATGACTTGGTTAGCAATGGCTTGGAGATCGCCTCCGGCAGCATCCGCGTGCACGACCCCAAGTTGCAGTCGGACATCTTTCGCGTGCTCGGATACGAAGAGGCCGATGCGCACGCGCGGTTCGGCCATATGATGGAAGCCTTCTCGTATGGTGCACCGCCGCACGGTGGGATCGCACCCGGCATCGATCGGCTGGCGATGATTCTGGCCGACGAGACCACTATCCGTGAGGTGATCGCCTTCCCGAAGACGTCGCAGGCCACGGACTTGATGGCGGATGCGCCAGCCGAGGTGCCCGCGCAACAGCTCAGGGAGCTGCACATCAGCATCGCTGAAGAATCCTAGACATGCAAGAGATGTAGCCTGCCGCCCAAGTCCTGGGGAGATCGTTTTCTCTGAGACTTGGGTGTTGCTCTATCAGGGCCTTGGGGCCTGGGCGCGCCGGATTTGCCGGTATGGACAAGTGTGGCTATACTGGTCACGCTTGGGGTAATAGCGCTTCTGTTGTCTGTGCTGATGGTCACGGAGTCTCTGGGCATTGGGCTCCGCGTGGGTCATTCACCCTTCGTGTATCGGCCATTCATGGCAGAGGGGACTAGGAGATCGTGCCACACCATTTGCTCCAGAGTCCATCTTTTGAGCTCTCGTGGCTGCCTCAGCGAGGCATCTTCCGTCTTGAGAGCCCGGGACGGTATCTCGAGGCCGGACCCGGCATCGAGTTCGTGCGGCGCAATCGCACCCATACGATCACGTCTGCCGAACTCACCGCGGGGCGCGCCGTACAGGAGAAGATGGAGGACGCTCACGGTGAGGCGGACGAACTCCAGATCTACTACCAGGAGACCCTCGGACTTGCAGTTACGCTGCGCATTCGGCTCTATACTCGCCGGCCTTTCGTCCTGTTCGAGCTGTCAATCGCCAATGTGGGTACTGATCCTGTCCGGTTGCGTCGGCTGTTCGTGATGACACCACCTGGGGGGATCACCACTGCTGCCGCGCCCTCAGGATTCTACGTCAACGGCTGGCAATCCTGGTCGCCCTCTGGATACCGGGCGGTCGGGTCCGGTCACTATCGTCCCTCGCTCCCCGAGCGCTGGCTCCAGGGGCCCATGATCCACAACAGCCGGACCCCGCGGGCCAGACACTTCGCACTCGGGCTCACGGCGAACGCGACGG
>CBFCZM010000382.1:0-2931 GCA_965602565.1 uncultured Anaerolineae bacterium | reverse complement strand
ATCGCCGCTGATCCACTACAACTACGAGACTTTGCAGCAGTTCGTGGGCAAGCAGCGCCGGTACCTGGACTACGACGTCGGCATCCTCCAGGCATCAGGGATTGCCCCGCATCTGTTCACCCCCTACACACAGGCGGTGCGCCACTTCTGGTGGCGCTTTGTCACGTTGCAGGGATGGCGGGACACCGTTTGGGGGGCATTGCTCAGCGCGCTGATGGCCTACTATGAGATGGTCAAGTATCTCAGGGTCAGGCAAGCTCTGCGATCAGATCGGAAGCCGGCGGCCACGTCCTAGCCTAAGCTCACGCACGCGCCGGCCAAGGCGCGACGAGGTACCATGGACAAGCGACGCGCGATTGTGCTGGGTATGATGCTGGTGCTGGTCGGCAGCGGATTGATTGCCATATCCGGCCGGCCGGCATCGCGCTCACGCGGCACGGGCAGTTCTCCTGACCTTTCGCCACACCCCTCCCCGACGTGGGCGTCGCTTCCCCCGCGCGCCGTGGCCTCGGGGGAAGATAGCGGGGTCGACTACCGACCTTTCTATCGCGCGCTGCTGTGTGGTCGGATTGAGGAAGCCGACCGGCTCTGGACGGAGCTTCGGGAGACGGTGCCGGAGGGGAGCTACGAGCTCTACGTGACCGGCGCCCGCCTGGCCCTTGCTCAAGGCGAGTTGGAGCGCGCGGCTGAACGTGCCCGGGACGCCATCAGCCTGGCCCCAAACGATGCCCTTGGCTGGTCCTTGCTTGGCGTCATTCTCGGTCGCACAGGCGAGCTGAAGCAAGCTGAGCAGGCGCTGGCTACGGCACAGTCCCTGGAGCCTAGTCTGGGCTCTGCTGTACTCTCCAACCGGTGGCAAGCCGCCGTCGCGGCCCGAGATGCCGGCGTTGGGGTGGCGCTGGCGGAGGACTTCGGCGAGCGGCACCCGGGCAGCATCTTCGCGCCGTACTATCGCGCCGAGGCACTCCTGATGGCGGAGGCCCCGTCCGAAGCCATCACACTGCTGGTCGGTGTGCTCACGGAACAGCCTGACGCACTGGCTCTGCTCTGGTACACCCTGGGACGGGCCTATCTGGCTCGCGGTGGCTACACCGAAGCAGCGACCTCGCTAGAGGCCGCCGCTTACCGCATCGCCAGGGGAGATACGAGTCTGGAACTGATCAGTGCGCGCCCAGTCGATGACCTGAATGCGCAGCTGGGTCAGGCCTATCTTCAGACCTCTCGTTGTGTCGAAGCAGAGACGATCTTCCGCCGGCTGGAGGCCAATCAGACTGGCTTCAGTGGCCTGGTCGAAGCTGCCGTGATCTGCCAAACGCCGACCCCCACGCTGACACCGTGGATCCCCCTGCAGATCGGCACGGTCACTCCCCGACCGTAGCGTGGCCCGCTGCGCGGACGCCGCGCGGCCGTCGCGCGGACGCCTCCCAACCGTCCAGGGTCTAGATGACGAACGCGCCGTTCTTGTGGAGTAGGTCTCCGTCTACCCAGATCTCACCACCGTCGCGCATATCACAGATCATATCCCAATGGATTGCCGAGCGGTTTTTGCTTCCGGTCTCAGGATAGCCGGCACCAACCGCAACATGGAAGGTACCCCCAATCTTCTCATCAAATAGGATGCTCTTCGTGAACCGCTGGATGCCGAAGTTCGTGCCGATGGCGAATTCGCCCAGATAGCGCGCGCCGGCATCCGTGTCCAGCATCTGATGCAGGAAGGCCTCGTTCTTCTTCGCTGTCGCCCCAACCACGCGACCATCCTCAAATCTGAGCTCGATGCCCTCGACCTCACGGCCCTGAGTGATCGCGGGATAGGTGAAGCGGACCCACCCATTGGCACTGTCCTCAACGGGTCCTGTGAATACCTCTCCGCTTGGCATATTGTGGTGTCCATCTGAGTTGACGAAGATGCGACCATCGATTGACAGCTCCAGGTCTGCGTTCGGGCCCAAGACGCGCACCTGCTTGCGTCCGTCTAGCCACGCAACAATGCGCGCCTGGTCACGATGCACCTTCTCCCAAGCTGCCACGGGATCCTCACGGTCGCAGAAGCAGGCGCCATAGACGAAGGCCTCGAAATCACGGAGACTCATATCCGCGTCCTGCGCAAAGGCATCGGTAGGGAACAGCGTGCCGTTCCACTTGAACTCACCGATCGCAGCACGCTCCATGTAGGTCTGCCGGATGGGGGCTAGTGCTTTCCGTCGCTCAGCCTGTCGCGCGGGATCAACGCCGCTGAGTTCCCGGGTGTTGGCGGCAGCGCGGATGCTGATCAGCGCCTCGTATTGCTCGAAGTACAGCTTTTGGACCGGACTGACGAAGGCCAGCTGCTCCGCACTGGCCGTCCGGAAGTAGGCCTCCTCGGTGCCTGGCAACGTGAGGCTCACATCCGGGTGCCCGCCACGTTCCAGGATCCGCTCGTAGACGGGCAGTACCAGTGATGCGGCGGCAGGCTCTGACATCACGACAACTCGATCCCCAGGTTGGACGTCCACGGAGTACTCCACCAACAATCGCGCAAGGCGCATCACACGTTCGTCACTCACTCTTCCACCTCTCTCGTTGCGGTTTCCGCGTATTCTAGCCACGATAGACACACGTGCCAGGCACAAGGCCGGCGCGCGTGTCAGGGCTCCATCTGATGCAGGGCCTAACCGGCACTCGCAGGTGCAGTTGCGCCGGCATCTTCCGGCACGCCCTGCGCTACACCATACACCAGCTCCCGGTCCCTGCGGAACTGGCGAGTGTAGAGATCATAGTAATGCCCATGGGCATGTATCAGCTGCCTGTGCGTGCCCATCTCAGCGATTCTGCCGCTCTCGATAACCAAGATGCGGTCGGCGCTCTTGATGGTTGACAGGCGATGGGCGATGACGAAACTGGTTCGACCCCTCATCACAGCCTCCATGCCGCGCTGAATTCGAGCCTCCGTAA